>JBBSCV010000384.1:0-3674 GCA_038249925.1 Burkholderiales bacterium | reverse complement strand
GTGTACCAGACCTCGCCGCTCATCTCTTCTTCTTCGTTGCGCGGCGTGGGCACGCGGCGGAAGTTGCAGTCGGTGAGGTATTCGATCTCGTCGTAGTCGTAGAACACCACCTTGCCGTGGCGCGTGACGCCGAAGTTCTTCCACAGCATGTCGCCCGGAAAGATGTTGGCCGCCACCAGGTCCTTGATGGCGTTGCCGTACTCCACCACCGCATGCGCCACCTGCTCGGGCCCGGCTTCCTGCAGGTAGATGTTCAGCGGGATCATGCGGCGTTCGATGTAGACGTGCTTGACGACGAGGGTGTCGCCGTCTTCCTCGATCAAGCTGGGGCAGAAGTGTTTCAGCTCGGCGATGAGCTCGGCCTCGAAGCGGTGGCGGGGAAAGGCCACGTTGCTGTACTCCAGCGTGTCGGCCATGCGGCCGACGCGGTCGTGCTGCTTCACGATCAGGTACTTGCTCTTGATCTGCTCACGCGTGGTGTCCTTCTGCGGCGGGTAGAAGTCCTTGATGACCTTGAAGACATAGGGAAAGCTCGGCAGGTCGAACACCAGCATCACCATGCCCTTGATGCCGGGCGCGATGCGGAACTTGTCCGACGAATGGCGCTGGTGCGACAGCAGGTCGCGATAAAAAAGGTTCTTGCCGTGCTTCTGCAGGCCGATGGCGCTGTAGAGCTCGGCACGCGGCTTGCGCGGCATCAAGCCACGCAGAAAGTGCACGTAGGCGCTGGGAATCTCCATGTCGACCATGAAGTAGGCGCGCGCATAACTGAAGATCAGCAGCAGCTCGTCTTCGCCGAAGAGCGCGGCGTCTATGACCAGCGGGCCATCGGCACCGTCTGCACCATGCAGGATGGGCAGCGCCACCGGCGTTTCTGTGAAGCCGTTGATGATCTTGCCCACCAGGTAGGCGGCCTTGTTGCGATAGAAAAGGCTCGCCAGCACCTGAATCTGGAAGTTGGCGCGCGGCCTGAAGCCGCCCAGCTCCGACAGCATGGCCTGCACCACGTGTTCGACATCGCGACCCAGGTCTTCGAAATCGCGCTCGAACTGGAAGTTGTCGATGATGCGCGCCCAGGTCTCGCGCAGCGTTTCCTTGGTCGGGTAGTAGGCGCGGTAGGTGGGCAGGGCGCCGGGCTCGTCGTCCTCGATGTATTCGGTGCTGATGGCCGGGCGCACGAAGATGAAGTCGTTGTTGAAGTAAGCGCGGTGCAGCAGCTTGGCCGTCACGGAATTGAAGAAGGTCTCGGCCAGCTCGGGCTGGTGGTGGTCGGTGAGCAGGCCGATGTAGTGCAGCTTGGCCTGCTGCCAGGTGTCCATGCTCAGCGCGTCGATGTTGAATTCATTGCGCAGCCTGTCGACGGCCTCGTTGACGCGCTGGTCATAGAACTCGATGCGCTGCGCCTGCGCCAGTTGCTGGCCGTGCCAGTCGGCCAGCTCGAAGCGCTTTTTGGCGCGCGCCGTGGTTTCGCGGAAGAGCCGGTAATGGCGGTTGAAGCCATTGAGCAAGGCTTGCGCGATGTCGAAGGCCTGCCGGTCAGAGAGGTGTGGCGGAAACATGCGGGCGGGCTTTCTGCGCAGGGGAGCGTCGCGATTCGGGCGGGTCTGGCGAGCGGGGCTATGGTCCGGCGAGGTGGCTGCGCATGCCGAGTGTGAGCATCTCGTCGTAGTCAGCGTCGTCAACGTCGGCAGCTTCGGCATCGGAAGTGGCATCGCAGCGCGGGTAGCGTTTCAGCGCCGCCGCGAACACTTCCACCACGCCATCGGCGCGGTTCATGCTCACCCCCAGGTCCTTCAGCAGGCCGTCTTTCAGCCCGTAAACCCAGCCGTGCACGCTGACCGCCTGCCCGCGCGCCCAGGCGTCCTGCACCACGGTGGACAAGGCCACGTTGCCGGCCTGTTCGATGACATTCATCTCGCAGAGCACGTCTTCCTGCTGCTCGGGCGGCAGGTGGTCGAGCCGCTTGCGGTGGCGCAGGCGCACGTCTTGCACGTGGCGCAGCCAGTTGTCGGCCAGGCCGATGCGGGTGCCGCGCATCGCGGCGCGCACGCCGGCGCAGCCGTAGTGACCAACGACGATGATGTGCTCGACCTTGAGATGCTCGACCGCGAACTGGATCGTCGACAGCGCGTTCAGGTCCGAGTGCACGACCACGTTGGCCACGTTGCGGTGCACGAACACCTCGCCCGGGTCCAGGCCCGTGATCTCGTTGGCCGGCACGCGGCTGTCGGCACAGCCTATCCACATGTAGCGCGGGTTCTGCTGCTGCGCCAGGCGGGTGAAGAAGCCCGGGCTGCGCTGCTCCATCGATGCCGCCCACTGGCGGTTGGCTTTCAGCAGGGGCTTCAGGCGTTCGGGCATGTCGGGGCGCACATCACTGGGCCACCAGTTTATGCGCCCCCTTCGCCGGGCTCACGACAGGTTCATCCCGCACTCACGCCGGGCTCACACCAGGCTTACACCAGGCTCACTTCTGCACGCTGATCTCCGCGCCGGCCAGCGGCAGGCTGCCGGCGACATTGATGACCACCGGCGTGGCGGCCGTGTTGGTGGCTTCGACCGCGGTGAGCTCCAGCTTGTAGGTCAGGAACACGGGAGCGGGCGGGGGCGGGGGCGGGGGTGCAGGCGCGGGCGGGGGTGGGGCCGGGGGAGTGGGCGCAGGTGGGGGTGAAGTCGGGGGTGAAGGATTGGGCACCGGCGCCGGGTTCGGCGCGGCCACGACCTCCGGTTGCGGGTCGCCGCCGCCGCCGCAAGCTGCCAGCCCGGTGGCCATCACGGCCGCCACCGCCAGCCAGGCGGCAGACAGAAGCCACCGGCGCGCGCCGCTGTCTTCGACTTCCCGACGGCGGCGGCGCACGATGCCCAGCGCACCCAGCGCCAGCATCAAGCCGCCGCCGAGGGCCGCCGCGGCGGTGTGCAAGGTGTTGGCGACATCGGCCACCACCAAGAGCGCCACGGGCTCGGAAAACTCCAGCGGTGCGGCCAGCGCCAGCCGCAGGCTTCCGTTGTCGGCCGTGGCCTGGCCGCGCGCCAGCAGCGGCTCGCCGGGGTCCACCGCGCCGTTGCGGTTGAGGTCGTTGATGACGCGGATGTCGGTCAGGTCGAGGTCGTCGCGGCCGCTGCCGCTGGCCTGCAGGGTGATCGCGCGCAGCCGTGCCGTGCCGTTGGCCGGTGTCAGCACCGCTTGCAGCATCGCCACGGCCGCACTGCCCTTGGGCACCGTGGCGTTGGCGGGGGAAGCCGGGCCCACGGCGGCCGTCAACGCCACTGGCGGCGGCGGTGGCGGCGTTGTGGTGACGGCAAAGAACGACGATGAGAGCTCCCGGTCGCCGTCAGCCAGGATCTCGCAGATGGCTTGGTCAGGCTCGTTCCTGCTGCAGCCGGTGAAGTTGCGGCCAAAGGTGGCCGTGTAGCCCGGCGCGGGGTTGGCGATCAGGCGCACGGTCGAATCAAACGGAAACTCTGCCCTGCAAATGTCGGGGTTTGCAGTGGAGCCACAGTTCAAGCGAGCGGGCAGGCTGGTGAAGGTGCCCGCCCCAGCCGGGCTGGCGTTAAAGGACTTGATCGACATCGTGCACATCGTGCCGGTGTAGCGCAAGGTGTACTCGGTGACCTGCCCTTCGCGGACCTGCACAAGCTCGTTCGGGTTGGTGTGCCTTGGTTTGCAAAAGCCC
>JBBSCV010000383.1:0-3684 GCA_038249925.1 Burkholderiales bacterium | reverse complement strand
TTGTGGTGCACCCGCTGCGCGACAATCACTCCATGACTTTGCCCAAGCCCACTGCTGCCCGTGTTGTCCGCTGTTGCGTGCTGGCCCTGCTGCCACTGCTGGCAGTTGGCGCACTGGCCCAGGACAAGACCGTCTACCGCTGCCCCGGCCCGCCGGTGCTCTACACCGACGCGATGACGGTGCAGGAAGCCAAGGACAAGGGCTGCCGCGCCATCGAAGGCACGCCGGTGACGGTGGTGCCGGCCACGCGCCCGAGGGCGCCGGCTGCGGCGGTTTCCAGTCCCGGCGCGAAACCCGGCGAGGCGCGCGTGGACCCCGCCGAGCAACGGGCCCGCGACACCGACGCGCGGCGCATCCTGGGTGACGAACTCAGGCGCGAGGAAGAGCGCCTGGCCGAGATGAAGCGCGACTTCAACAACGGCGAGCCCGAGCGCCGCGGCGACGAGCGCAACTACGCGAAGTACCAGGAGCGCGTGGCCGAGATGCGCGCCGCGTTGCTGCGCAAAGAGAGCGACATCGCGGCGCTGCGGCGCGAACTGGACAAGCTGGCGCGGTGAAGGCCGCCGCCGGCGTGCCGGCGGGCGAGCCCGACCCCGGCTTCGAGCCCTTCGACCAGCTGGCCTCGATGGTGGCGCTGGTGGCGCCCGACGGCCGCTGCTGGCAAGCCAATTCGGCGCTCGAGAACGTGATGGGCGTTTCGCGTCGCGCACTTATGCGGGGCAGCATCCTCGACTGGCTGGCCGAGCCCGAGCAACTGCGCGAAACGCTCGGCCTCGTGGCGCGCAACGAGGTCGCCACCAGCCGCTTCGACGGCGCACTGCGCCGCCAGGGCGCGGGCCATCTCGAACTGCCGGTGCATGTGATCGTCAACCAGACCGAGTGGGCTGGGCGCGTGCTGGTCGAGCTGATCGAGATCGAGCAGCAGATTCGCCTCGACCGCGAGGAGCGCGCCCACGGGCTGGCGCAGGCCAACAAGGAGCTGGTGCGCAACCTGGCGCACGAGATCAAGAACCCGCTGGGCGGCATACGCGGCGCAGCGCAGTTGCTGGCCATGGAAGTGAAGAGCCGCGAGCTCACCGAGTACACCCAGGTCATCATCCACGAGGCCGACCGCCTGCACGCGCTGGTGGACCGCCTGCTGGCACCGCACCGGCGGCCGCAGGTGGTGGCCGACGTCAACATCCACGAGGTGTGCGAACGCGTGCGCAGCCTCGTCCTGGCCGAGTTCCCGCGCGGCCTGGTGGTGGCGCGTGATTACGACACCAGCATTCCCGAGTTTCGTGGCGACCGTGAACAGCTCATCCAGGCGGTGCTGAACATCGCACAGAACGCCACGCAGGCACTGCGCGGCGGGGGCGCAGAGGGTGCAAGCCCCAGCGCAGACCACATCGCCCGCGGCGACGCGCAACTGCTGCTGCGCACGCGCGTGGCCCGCCAGGCCACCTTCGGCCGCCAGCGCTTTCGCCTGGCATTGGAATTGCATATCGAGGACAACGGACCCGGAGTGCCCGAGGACATCCGCGAGCGCATCTTTCAGCCGCTGGTTTCAGGGCGTGAGGGCGGCTCTGGCCTCGGGCTGACGCTGGCGCAGACCTTCGTGCAACAACATCAGGGCACGATCGAGTGCGACAGCATGCCGGGCCGCACGGTGTTCAAGATCTTGATTCCCTTGCCTTGAAGGGCGCCTTGCGGCGCAGTCCACCCGCATGAAACCCATCTGGGTCGTCGACGACGACCAATCCATACGATTCGTGCTCGAGAAAGCGTTGGCGCGCGAGCAGTTCAGCGTGCGCACCTTCAGCAACCCGCGCGACGTGATCAAGGCGCTGGACGACGATGTGCCGCAGGTGCTGGTGAGCGACATCCGCATGCCCGGTGGCAGCGGCATCGACCTGCTCACCACCGTGAAGGCGCGCCACCCCGGTCTGCCGGTGATCATCATGACGGCCTTCAGCGACCTGGACAGCGCTGTCAGCGCCTTTCAGGGCGGCGCCTTCGAATACCTGCCCAAGCCCTTCGACGTCAACACCGCGGTCGATCTCATCCGCCGTGCGGTGGAAGAAAGCCTGCGCGAAGAGGTGGCCGAGGCCACGCCCATGCTGGCGCCAGAAATGCTGGGGCAGGCGCCGGCGATGCAGGACGTGTTCCGCGCCATCGGCCGGCTGAGCCAGAGCAATGTCACGGTGATGATCACCGGCGAAAGCGGCACCGGCAAGGAGCTGGTGGCGCGGGCGCTGCACAAGCACAGCCCGCGCGGCGAACTCGGCAAGAACGGCCCGTTCATCGCCATCAACACCGCAGCCATTCCGAAAGACCTGCTGGAAAGCGAGCTCTTCGGCCACGAGCGCGGCGCCTTCACGGGCGCGCAGACCACGCGTCGCGGGCGCTTCGAGCAAGCCGATGGCGGCACGCTGTTTCTCGATGAAATCGGCGACATGCCATTTGATCTGCAAACCCGCCTGCTGCGGGTGCTGAGCGACGGCCAGTTCTACCGCGTGGGGGGACACCAGCCGTTGAAGACCAATGTGCGCGTCATCGCCGCCACGCACCAGAACCTGGAAGACCGCGTGCGCCAGGGCGTGTTCCGCGAAGACCTCTTCCACCGCCTGAACGTCATCCGCCTGCGCCTGCCGGCGCTTCGTGAACGGCGCGAAGACATTCCCATGCTGACGCGTTTTTTCCTCGGCAAGAGCGCGCGGGACCTGGGCGTGGAGGCCAAGCGCATCACCGAAGCCTCGCTGCAGCGGCTGGCCGCCTTCGACTTTCCCGGCAACGTGCGCCAGTTGGAGAACCTGTGCCACTGGCTGACGGTGATGGCGCCGGCACAGATGGTGGAACCCAAGGACCTGCCGCCCGAGCTGATGGGTGCGCAAGGTCTGGTGGCGGCTCCAGCAGAGCCGCTGCCGCTGCGAATGGGCGACGGCACCGCTGCCGCGCCGGCGTTGCCTGCCGCCGATGCGGCTGCGCCGGCCCCGCCGAGCTGGCTGGCCGATCTGCAGCGCGAGGCACGTCGCCGCCTCGATGCCGGTGACGCAGAAGTGTGGGACGCGCTGACGCGCGAGTTCGAAGGCTGCCTGATCCACGCCGCGCTCGCGCTGACACGCGGCCGTCGCAACGAGGCGGCGCAGCGCCTGGGCATCGGCCGCAACACCATCACGCGCAAGATCCAGGAACTGGGGCTGGAAGACTGAGGCCGTCGCCCTCTGCGGCTCTCAGGCTCCCAGGCTCAGGGGCTCAAGCCGGACCCAACTGCACCAGCACCGGTGCATGGTCGCTGGGCCTCTCGTTCTTGCGCACGGCCTTGGCGATGACGCAGGCCTGCACCTGCGAGCGCAAGGCCTCGCTGACGAGAATGTGGTCGATGCGCAGGCCCTGGTTCTTGCGAAAGGCCAGGTTGCGGTAGTCCCACCAGCTCCAGCTCTTCACCGGCTGCTCGAAAAGGCGGAAGGCATCCACCAGCCCCAGGCCCAGCAGGCGCTGGAACTGCGCGCGTTCTTGCGGCGTGCAGTGAATCTGGT
Organism: Burkholderiales bacterium; assembly: GCA_038249925.1. Classification (GTDB taxonomy): domain Bacteria; phylum Pseudomonadota; class Gammaproteobacteria; order Burkholderiales; family Burkholderiaceae_C; genus Rubrivivax. The sequence goes on along the minus strand of JBBSCV010000383.1, from coordinate 166 downwards.
TCATCCAGCCCACGGGGTCGTAGACGTCGCGGTCGTCGGGCGCGACGTTGAAGTCGCCCATCAGCACCAGGCGCGGGTGCTGTGCGAGTTCGGCCTTCACCCAGTCGTGCAGGGCATCTTGCCAGCGCATCTTGTAGATGAACTTGTCGCTGTCGGGCGCCTGCCC
>JBBSCV010000382.1:0-3690 GCA_038249925.1 Burkholderiales bacterium | reverse complement strand
GCGCCGGACCGCTGAGCAAAGGCGCCGGCTTGTGCCACGGCACGGCCGGCAGCGGTTTTGCGATGCTCAAGCTGTGGCGACGCAGCGGCGAACCGGTTTGGCTCGACCGCGCGCGCGCGCTGGCGATGCACGGCTGCGGGCAGGTCGAGCGGCACCGGATTGATCACGGCCAGGGCAGACACTCACTGTGCACCGGCGACCTGGGCCTGGCCTGCCTGCTGTGGAACTGCGTGGGCGGAAGCGATGCCTTCCCGATGCTCGACGTGTTCTAGAGCCTGCCCCGCGCCGCAGCAGGCCACATGGCTGGTCATGACGCGCGATATGCCCAGGATGCGGAGGTCGATCAGACACCGTTGCCGGCCAACGTCGGGCGGATGCACGGAGTGTGCGCATTGACGTGGCTGTCGCCGAGTCGTTGCCGCCGCCTCGGCACCAGATCAACCAGATTCGGCGTCCTAAATTTTTTGCGGTGCAGGTCAGACTTCGGCGAGCTTCAGGCGCTGCACCTTGCCCGAAGGCCCGCGCGGCAGGTCGGCCATGAAGCGGATGTGCCGTGGCGTCTTGTAGCGGCCCAGCGTGGCCTCGCAGAAGTCGCGCAACTCGTCTTCCGTGGCGGCCATGCCTTCGCGCAGCACCACGCAGGCCAGAATTTCCTGGCCGTAATGCGTGTCGGGGATGCCGACGGCAGCGGCGTCCAGCACCGCGGGGTGCTTGAGCAAGGCTTCGTCGATCTCGCGCGGGGCGATGTTCTCGCCGCCCTTGATGATGAGTTCCTTGATGCGTCCGGTGACGAAGAAGAAGCCGTCGCTGTCGCGGTGGCCCAGGTCGCCGGTGCGCAGCCAGCCGTCGGGGGTGAAGGCAGCCGCCGTGGCCTCGGGGTTCTTGAGGTAGCCGCGCATCACGTTCGGTCCGAGTATCGCGAGTTCGCCCGTCTGGCCATCGGGCAGCGGGCGAAATTCGGCGTCGATGATCCGTGCCTCGCAGCCCGAGGCGCGGCCCACCGCGCCCAGCTTGCGTTGGGCCGGGTCGAGCGGGTTGGAAAAGCTCGGCGCCACGGTTTCCGTCAGGCCCATGGTCTCGATGACGCCGATGCCGAACTTGCGCTCGAAGCCGCGCAGGTGTTCGGGCGGCAGCGCTGCGCTGGCACTGCGGCAAAAACGCAACGGCGAAAGATCGGCGGCCGGCCTTTGACCTTCCAGTAAATACGACACGATGGTGGGCACGACGTTGATCCAGGTGCAGTGGTTGCCCACGGCCTGTGCCCAGAAGCGGGCGGCAGAAAACCTCGGCGCCATCGCCACGCTGCCGCCACTGACCAGCGGCGCCAGCATGGTCACCGCGAACGCGTTGATGTGATAAAGCGGCAGCACGCCCAGCACGCGGTCGGTGGGGGTGAGCGCGTGTTCGGCGGCGATGGCCTGCGCATTGGCCACCAGGTTCGCCTGCGTCAGCATCACGCCCTTGGGCCGGCCGGTGGTGCCTGAGGTGTACATCAGCAGGGCCAGGTCGTCGGGCTGCGGCGCGGGTGCCGCCAACGCCGCCAGCGCAGCCGGCACCGAGCCACCGGTCTCGTCGGGGAGCGTCAGCGCGTCGGGGTCCAGCACCACCACGCGGCAGGGCAGGCCCTGGGCCAGCGCGCGCACCCGCTCGGCCCACTCGGGCGCGGCCACCACCAGCTTGCAGTCGGAATGCTCGAAGACATGGCGCATCACCTCGGGCTGCGACAGCAGGTTCACCGGGTTCACGCAGCGCGCACTGGCCATCGCGCCCAGCAGCAGGCGCAGCGTCATCAGGCCGTTGGGCATCACCAGCGAGACCGTCTGCCCTGGTGCCACGCCATGGCGCGCCAGCCAGGCGCCGGTGCGCGCGCAGCCGGCTTCCAGTTCGCCGTAGCTCAGTTGCACAGCGCTTTCGGTGGACAGCGCGTAGACGGCCCCGGGCTGCAGCGCCGCCTGGCGCTGGATCATCTGGAGCACGCTCATGTGCGCCCGTACTTGCCGAAGTAGCTGCCAAAGATTTCGGCTTCGGTGGGCACACGTTCGGGAATGGGCCGCGCGATGCGCGTCACGTTCATGTAATGCCGGTAATTCATGTTGTCCGAGAAATTGTTGCGGCCCCAGGTGCCGCAACCCATCGACAAGGAAAACGGCAAACCGTTGTCGAAGCTGCCACCAGTGGCCATTGCATGCGCCTGGTTGACGATGACGCGCGATACCGGCATCCACAGACCCAGTTCCAGCGCGCGTTCGGCGCGTTCGCTGTGCAGGCTGACGGAGTGGCCCGCGCCCTGGTGGGCGTAGATGCGGCGCACCGTCTCGGCTGCGGCGGCAAAGCTGGGCGCGGTGTAAAGCGTCAATACCGGGCTGAGCTTTTCACTTGAGAAAGGAAAGTCGGGCCCGCACTCTGTCTCTTCGACCACGAGCGCCCGTGGCCCGCAAAGATCATGGAAGCCCGCGCGTTCGGCAATCAGCGCCGCCGACTGGCCGATCACGGCCGACGACAGATGCCCGTCGGGCCACATCAGTTGCTGCAGCGCGGCCTTGCGTGTGGCGTCGAGCAGCGGTGCACCCTGGCGCGCCAGCGCAGCCAGCACCGCTTCACGCGCGGCTGCCACCACCACCAGGCTGTTCTCTGAAGAACAGCTGGTGGCGTTGTCGAAGGTCTTGCTCTGCAGCACCAGCGCCACGGCGCGCTCGGCATCGGCCGTCTCGTCGATGATGCTGGCCACGTTGCCCGCGCCCACTCCGAAAGCCGGCGTGCCGCTGGCGTAGGCCGCGCGCACATTGGCCTGCGAGCCGGTGGCCACCACCAGGTCGCACTGGCGCATCAGTTCCAGCGTGGCGGCCTTGCCCACCGGTGAAGGCAGCACCTGCACGAGATCGTGCGGCGCGCCGATGAGGTCGAACTGCGCGTGAATCTGCGCGATCAGCGCATCCGCCGTGCGCCAGCCCTTGGGCGATGGCGCCACGATGACCGCGTTGCGGCATTTCAGCGCGTTGATGATCTTGTTGGCCGGCGTGGCCGCGGGGTTGGTGGAAGGCGTGACCGCGCACACCACGCCCACCGGGCGCGCAATTTCGACCAGGCCCAGCGCCGGGTGCTCGGCCACCACGCCCACCGACTTCGCCCCCTGCAGGTCGCGCAGCAGCCCGAGGGTCTTGCGGTGGTTCTTGCGCACCTTGTCGGGCACGTTGCCGATCCCGCTGTCCGCCACGGCCAGTTCGGCCAGAAACTGGTTGCGCCCGGGCTCGAGAATGGCCCAGCCGGCCGCCGCGACAAGCTCGTCGACGCGCTGCTGGTCGTAGTGTTCGGCCTGGGCCTGGGCGGCACGCGCCCGCTGCACCAGGCTGGCCACCATCGCAGTGACGGCAGTGGCGGTGCTGACGTCACTTTCACGGTCGTCCATCGTCACTCTGCCTTGAGATTGGCGTCCTTGGCCAGCTTGGCCCATTTCACCAGTTCGGTCTTCACGGTGCGGGTCAGCAGATCGGGGTCGCCGCCGACGGCTTCACTGCCCTGGGCCAGCAGCTTTTCTTTCACCTCGGGGTCGTTCACGGCGGCGTTCAAGGCCTTGTTCAGGCGCTCGATGATGGGCTTGGGCGTCTTCGCCGGCACGAACATCGCGTACCAGGAATCGACCTCGAAATCGGCCACGCCGGCTTCCTGCATCGTGGGCACGTCGGGGAAGGC
>JBBSCV010000381.1:0-3711 GCA_038249925.1 Burkholderiales bacterium | reverse complement strand
GACTGGGTACGGCCACCGATAGCTATCTCGGCAGCATGGCCCAGCATTTGATCTACGCTGCACTCAGCGATGTGCTGGTGGTCCCATGAGACCTGCGCGTATCAGCCTGCAGCTGGTGCGCCGGGATCGTGCCATTCACTGGCGCCACGGCGGGCGCCAGGCTGCTGGGCGCCTCGACCATCATCGCGGTCGATGGCAGTGACCACCGCCTTGGAATCTCGAAGAAGATGGGCGCCGAAATCACGCTCAATTACAAGAACTGCGACGTGGTGGACGAAATCATGAAACTCACCGGTGGTCGGGGCGCCGATTCATCGATTGAGGCGCTGGGCCTGCAAAGCACGTTCGAGTCATCGCTGCGGGTGCTCAAGCCGGGTGGCACGCGGTCCAGCCTGGGTGTGTATTCGGAGGATCTGACGATTCCGATGTCGGCGTTCGCGCCGGCCTGGGCGACCACAAGATCAATACCGCACTTTGCCCTGGCGGCAAGGAGCGCATGCGCCGGCTGATGAATGTGGTGGCATCGGGTCGCATCGACCTGGGCGTGATGGTCACCCACCACTACAAGCTGGACAACGTCGTCGAAGCCTACGAATTGTTCTCCAACCAGCGCGATGGCGTTCTGAAAGTGGCCATCAAGCCGTCATGAAGATCGGTCGGCGCCGAGCCGGCGCAGCGAGGCGTCAGACGATGCCCTGCGCCAACATCGCGTCGGCCACGCGAACGAAGCCACCAACGTTCGCACCATGACATAGCTGACGCTGTCGTCGGCGCGCTTGCCGTGATCGACACAGGTCTGGTGAATGCTGCACATGATGTCGTGCAGCCGGTCTTCGACCTCGCGACTGCTCCAGGCCAGGCGCATTGCATTTTTCCGAGTGTTTAATCCCAACGCCTGGTGGAGCAACGAACAAGGCAAGGGCGCAAACTTGTTCGAATCCGACGAAACCAGAGCAAGTCGATGCGCCATGCTCGTTAGGCCATCGGCAGGATGGTCCGGATTGAAAGCGGCGTCGACAGGTCCGGCCGAGATGAGGCTGAGCCTGCCACCCCATGACGTTTCGATTCCAGGGCGTCCTCCGGGGCCGAGCCGGGCAAAGCTCCGCCTCGGCGGCAATCAGAAACTGCCGAACATGCTGCCCAGCGTTACCACCGCCGCTAGCGCCAGCAGCGGTATGGCCACGGCGACGACAAAGATGTCGGCATACGATTGTCGATGCGTGAGCTTGCAGATCGCCAGCAGCGTGATGACGGCGCCGTTGTGCGGCAGCGCGTCCAGCCCGCCGGTGGCAATGGCGGTCACGCGGTGCAGCAGGTCGGGCGCGATGCCGGCTTCGCGGCCCAGTTCCAGGTAGTTTGCGCCCAGGGTCTGCAGCGCGATGCTCATGCCACCCGAGGCCGAACCGGTGATGCCGGCCAGCACGTTCACGGCCACGCTCAGCGACACCAGCGGGTTGCCCGGCGCGATGTTGAGCACCGCGTCGCGGATCAGCACAAAGCCGGCCATCGAGGCGATGACGGCACCATAGCCCACCAGCGACGCGGTGTTCAGGATCGGCTGCACACTGGCATTGGCGCCATCGCCCAGCGCCTGGCGCAGGTCGGCGATGCGGCGCCCGTGCAGCGCCAGCAGCACGGTGATGGACACCGTCAGCGCGGCGATGATGGACCAGACGCCCAGCAGCGCGTTAATGCCGGTGGCACCAAACCGGTCCTCGGCCAGGTAGGCGGTGTCCAGCGCCGGAAACACCAGCGCGGAGAAGATGTAATTCAGCAATATGACCAGCACCACGGGTGCCACTGAAACAGCAAAGCCTGGCCTGGTTGCGTGGCTGGCCTGCTGCACAGGCGGGGTGCCTGCGCCGGACCCATGCGCCAGTGCCGGCCGCCCCAGCTCCATCAAGTCGTAGCCCTCGCCTTGTGCGTGCTCGCGCAGCTGCTTTGCCGGGCGCGACGGCAACTCGTCATGCGCCGGGGCGGTTTCGGCAGACTCGGCAGAGTCGGCAGGATGGGCGGGATCGTCATAACCCTCGCCAGCTCGCCGGGCGGCAGCCGCCCGGCGCATCAGCCAGGCCGTGCCCAGTCCTCCCATCACCAGCGCAGCGATGACACCCAGCCCCGGCGCGGCAAAGGGCGTGGTGCCAAAGTAAGGCATGGGGATGGCGTTCTGGATCGCCGGCGTGCCCGGCAGCGCCGTCATCGTGAAGGTGAAGGCGCCCAGCGCGATGGTGGCCGGAATCAGCCGCTTTGGCAGTTCGGCCTCGCGGAACAGCGCCACCGCAATCGGGTACACGGCGAATGCGACGACGAACAGTGACACGCCGCCGTAGGTGAGCACCGCACAGGCCAGCACGATGGCCAGGCTGGCGCGCTCGCGCCCCAGCGCAGCGGCGATGCCGTTGGCAATGTCACGCGCCGCGCCGCTGGCCTCCATCAGCTTGCCGAACAGCGCACCCAGCAGGAACAGCGGGAAGTACAGCGCCACGAAACCGGCCAGCGCGGTCATGAAGACCTGGGTGTAGCTGGCCAGCAGCGGCGCCTCGGGGCTGAACAGCACGGCGAGCAGCGCCATGGCCGGTGCCAGCAGCAGCACGCTGATGCCGCGATAGGCCAGGAAGATCAGCAGCGCCAGCGAGGCGACGATGCCGACGATGCCCATCATGGCAAGGCCTCTCGCGCCAGGTCGATGCTGCTGCGCCGGCCCAGGTCAGCGCCATGTTGGCGCAGCCAGGCGTCGGCCGCGGCGTGGCCCAGGCGGTGCAGTTCGGCCAGGAATCCCGGGTGCGTATTCATCTTGCTGCTCGCGCCCAGCGCAGCCAGGTCAGCGCTGGCGTCCAGCCGGTGCACCCGCAGCCGGCCTACGCGGTCGAACACGCCCCGCCCGGCCGCGTCAGGCGGGTGACCTTCCTGCTTCAGCAATGCCTGCAACAGCGCGATGTTGCGCAGCTCCTTGACCAGGCTGGCGTTGAAGGTGACTTCGTTGATGCGGTCCAGGATGTCGCGTGCACTGGTGGGCGTGGCCTCGCGCTGCGCCGGATTGATCTGCACCAACAGCAGGTCGTCGGCCGGGCTGTCGACGACCAGCGGCAGCAGCGAGGGGTTGCCGGCATAACCGCCGTCCCAGTAGGCCTGGCCATCGATTTCCACCGCCTGGAAGGCCAGCGGCAGGCAGGCCGAGGCCAGCACCATGTCCACCGTCAGCTCGTTCTGGCGGAAGATGCGCAGCGCGCCGGTGCTGACCTGCGTGGCGGCGATGAACAGGCCGATCTTGTCGCAGCGGCGCACACGCTCGAAGTCCACGGTCTGCAGCAGGATGTCGCGCAGCGGGTTCAGGTTCATCGGGTTGGATTGGTAGGGCGAGACCTGTTGGCCCAGCCAGCCCGTCCAGGCATGCATCGGCGCCAGCCAGGGGTTGTTCGGCCCCAGCCAGTCGCTCCACGGACCATGCGGCACAGCGCTGAAGGGCGAGGCCTGGCCCACCCGGGTCCAGAAGCGGCGCAGCGCGGTGCGCGCGCCTTCGCGCCCGCCTTCCATCAGCCCGGCGGCCACCGCCACCGCGTTCATGGCGCCGGCGCTGGTGCCGCTGATGCCAGCGATCTCCAGCCTCTCTTCCTGCAGCAGCCGCTCCAGCACACCCCATGTGTAGGCGCCGTGGGAGCCACCGCCTTGCAGCGCCAGGTCCAGCGGCAGCCGTTCACGCCTGCCGGTGCT
>JBBSCV010000380.1:0-3717 GCA_038249925.1 Burkholderiales bacterium | reverse complement strand
GCAGTGTGCAATGTGCAACCCCGCTCGGCCATAGTCTGGCAAGCACCGACGTTGTGGGTGCAGAGGCGACAGACTTGTAGGACAAGGTGAGGTTCGCCTAGCCCCGACCAATCCCCAACCGAGCCCCAACCGAGCCCCAACAGCACCGAGAGCCCGGGTCAGCCTTTCATGCCGGTTCCCTCTTGTCTCGCCTGCGCGACTGCGGGCCCCGATACCGGCAGCGTCAGCACCACGCTCGTGCCGTGGCCCGGCTTGGAGTGCACGCGCAACCGGCCTCGTTCAGCCTCTGCACGAAACCCCATGCCCACCAGGCCGTAGCGGCGCGTTCGCGGCGCAGCCGTGTCGAAACCCACACCGTTGTCGCGGACCGTGAGCCGCACGTTGTCACCATGGCGGGCCAGGCTGATCCATACCGCGCTGGCCTGCGCGTACTTGCTGATGTTGGTGACCGCCTCTTGTGCAATTCGGTAGGCCACCGTTTCGGCCGCTGCCGAAAGGGGCGCCGCGGTCAACGCCAAGTGCATATCTACGCCGGCCCGAGCGCCGAATTCACGCCCCAGAATTTGCAACGTCACCGCCAGCCCCAGATGGTCCAGCGAAGAGGGCCGCAGGTCTTCGGTGATGCGGCGCTTCAACGCGATGACGCTGTCCAGCGTGCTGGTCAGGTGGGTCAGCCGTTCCAGTGAATCTTCGGCCACCGGGGCGGCTGCAGCCATCGCGGCGACCAGGCGCGAACGCAAGCGCGCGGCGTCCAGTTTCGCCGACGTGAGCAACGAGCCCAGTTCGTCGTGCAGGTCGCGCGCTAGCCGCGCACGTTCGTCTTCACGGGCTGTCTGGAGGTGGTGCGTCAGCTGGGTGAGCTGGCTCGCACGCTGCAGAGCTTCAGTGCTTAGGCGGCGGTTGAGGGCCTGCAGCCGCACCGTGGCCAACGAGCCCTGGGGCCGGCGGCGGCGCGCTTTCATCTTCATGCCAGGGCTTCCACCGGTGCACCGCCCGCGCCCGCGCAGGCCTCGTCACCATGGCAGGCAGCACCAGCCCCCTGCACTGCACGTTTCGGCACTTGCGCGTCAGTGCGACAGGCTCGCCGCGGTCTCTCGGCAGTAGGCGAGCAGGTCTTCGATGTCGCCAGACTTGTCGAAGACGCGTTCGGCACCCAATTCAAGGCAGCGCTGACGAACCTCTGGGTTGGCATAGTTGCTCAGCACCACCGTGCGCAGCGGTTTGCTGCGTTGGTGCGTGGCGCGCAGTACACCCAGGCCAGAGCCGTCGCCCAGAAACAGATCGACGATGACCAGACCGGGTTGGTGAGCGGGGTCGGAAAGCCAACCGACGGCTGCCCGTTCACCGCTGGCCCAGCCCACCACTTGCACGTCAGCCAGTTCTTCCAGCGTCGCGACGAGGTCGTGGCGGATCAGCGGGCTGTCTTCGACAAGGTAGGTTTGCAACGGAAACATTCGCGGTGGCATTGACGGGAGCGACGGCGGGTGGCCAGCATTTGCTGCAGTGTGACTGCTTCGGCTCTGCAACGCCAGGGACGCGGACCCGCGTGACGCGTCAGACCCGTCCTACAGGTCCAGCCCTCATTCCACTTCAAAGGGGGCGCTGCGGCAGCGTGCGGTGGCGAACCGACTGCGCGCTCGGCGCGCAGCAAATTCAACACCATGACGCAGCCCCAGACTCAGCAGAACCCCAGATCCAGCGCCGATGCGCGCGGCTTGCGGGGCGCCCGCGGCTGCCCGCATTGCTGTGGCCCTACCGCGCGGGTGGCGCGCACGTTGCCTGATCGCGTGCTCAGCCTGTGGATGCCGGTGAAACGCTATCGCTGCTGCGCTGTGCTCTGCAACTGGGAAGGCCTGCTGCTGTCGCGGCGGCAGCAACACGCTGGTGCGAACGATGCGAAATCAACCTTGTCGGGCGATACCGACTTGTTGCCCGAAGCGGCCCCCACGAAGCAGCCCGCCTTGATCGCCTTCCGCTCGCGCATGCCGTGACATTTACGAGTCAGGGTGTGCAATGTGCAAGGGACGGTCGCCTTCGGGAATCGAGCCAAAGGCGCCCGCATCGGGGCACTTGCGCAGCCGGTGCCTTCAGTTGTCGCCGTGCCCGATGCAAAAGGCGTGGGCGTCCACCGCCATGCCGCGGCCGGCCGCACCTTCGAAGAAGAAGGGCGTGCGCGGGCGCGAACGCGACACCACCTCGTTCAGCGTGCCGGCCTCGTAGAGACGGCCGTTCTGCATCACGTGGGTGATGCGGTCGCTCTGGCGAATGTCGTTGAGCACATCGCCGTCGATGATCACCAGGTCGGCCAGCTTGCCCACTTCCAGGCTGCCGAGGTCAGCGTCCAGGCCGAAGTGGCGCGCCGGGTTCAGCGTGGCGGTGCGCAGCGCTTCCAGCGGTGTCATGCCGCCTAAAGCGAACATCCACATCTCCCAGTGGCTGCCCAGGCCTTCACGCTGGCCGTGAGCGCCGATCATCGCGGGCACGCCAGCGCGCTGCAGCATGGTGGCCGTGCGGGCCACGCGGATGACGTTGAAGTCTTCCTCCGGCGCAGTGGGCCGCCGCACCGCGCGCGCCTGCAGGTTGCCTGCGGGCACGAACTTCGTCAGCAGCGGGTGCTTCCAGACTTCGGTGCGCGCGTACCAGTAGTGCTCGCCGTCCAGCCCGCCGTAAGCCACATTCAAGGTCGGCGTGTAGCCCACTTTCGTCTGCTGCCACAACTGCACCACATCGTCGTACACCTCGGCGATCGGCAGCGCGTGTTCCAGCCCGGTGTGGCCGTCCACCACCATGCTCATGTTGGCCTGGAACACCGAGCCGCCTTCGGGCACCACCATCATGTTCGTCTGGCGCGCGGCCTCCAGCACCATCTGGCGCTGTTCACGGCGCGGCTGGTTGTAGCTCTTCACGCTGATGGCGCCGGCGCTCTGCTGGCGCTTCAGGTGCGTGAGTGCATCGTCCAGGTTGTTCACCACCGCCGTGGCGCCGCCCTTGGCGCCGTAGAGGATGTTGCCGGTGCCGTAGATGCGCGGGCCCAGCACCTTGCCGGCGCGCTGCAGTTCGGCCTGCGTGAAGATGTGCTGGTTCTGGTTCGACGGGTCGTGCAGCGCCGTCACGCCGAAGGCCAGCGAGGCCAGATTGACCCAGCTTTGCTGCGGCACCAGACCATCTTCGCCCATGCCGCCGTGCCAATGCGCGTCGATGAAGCCCGGCACGATGGTCTTGCCCTTGGCGTCGACACGCCGCGCGTCGGCGGGGATGGTCACGCTGCCGGCCGGCCCGATGGCCGCGATGCGGTGGCCGTCGATCACGATCACCGCGTCTTCGATCACTTCATCTGCCTTATCACTGCCGCTCATGCCGCGCATGGTGGCCACGCGCGCGCCGGTGATGGCGATGCGCCCGCGCGGGCGGTCACTCGCCTGCGCGAAGCCGATCTTCACGCCGGCTGAGGCTGCCTTGAAGACAGCAGGCTTCTCGCCAGCCGGCAACGGCGCGGTGATTGGGAGAAAGGCCTCGGCCAAGGCCGTGGTGAAGAGTTCGTCGCCGCTGCTGAAGTGCGCACGCTGGCTGTCGCCACTGAAGTGCAGATGGGTGCCGGTGTTGAAGCTCAACTGCCGCACGGGCACGGCCTCCATGCGCGGGCCCACGGTCAGCGGCTTTCCCGTGGCGGGCATGGGTGCGGCGTAGGCCTGGAAACGCTCTACCCAGCCCAGCCAG
>JBBSCV010000379.1:0-3728 GCA_038249925.1 Burkholderiales bacterium | reverse complement strand
CTGCAGATCGATGCTTTGCGGCGACGGGAGACTGAGATCGACGCCGATGACGCGGCCTATGCCCCAGGTGCGGCGCATCACGTCGACGGGAAAGTTGTTGAAGGTGCCGCCGTCGCACAGCAGGTCGCCGTCCAGCAGCACTGGCGGCATCGCGCCGGGCACCGCGCAGCTGGCCATCACAGCCTCTACCAGCGGCCCGCTGCGCAGCACCTGTTCACGCGCCCGTGTGTAGTTGGTGGCGACGCAGTAATAGTTCGTCCAGAGGTCTTCGATGCCGAGATTCGTGCGGCCGCTGAAGGCCTGCTCGGTGCGCTGCATCATGCCGCGCAGGCGCCGGCCCTTGACGAGCGACAACAGCGGCAACGGGTTGAAGTCGCCGGTGGGGTTCTGAGCGAAGTGCTGCGCGAAAGTGTCGATGACGCTCGCCGGGCTGGCGCCCAACGCCATCGTCGCGCCGAACACCGCGCCCATGCTGGTGCCGCCGATGGCGTCGATGGGCACGCCGCGTTCCACCAGCGCGCGGTAGACGCCGGCATGCGCCGCGCCGCGAGCGCCGCCACCGGCCAGCACCAGCCCCACCGCGCTGCGGCTGACCAGCCGCGCCAGCCGCGCAGTGTCGCCGGCGTTGCCGCGCCGCAGGTGCACGTGGGCCGCCAGCGCGCGGGGCTGCAGCCAGGCGCGCGCGTTCGTCGATGAGCGGCGTTGTGCCGGGTGCAGCAGCAGCAGCACCCGAGACACGTCGCTGCATGTCGACCGCGCGGTCAGGCAGGCCGTCTCGGTGGCCGTCAGGGCCGGCGGTGCGTCGGCGTCGGCCAGCAGCAGCAGTTCGTCGCAATGCCGGCTGCAGCATCGCGTCCACGGCGTCGGTCCGTTGTCGGCCAGCAGCAACACGAAGTCGTGTTCAGTCTCGATCTGGTCCAGGCACACCGCCATGCGGCGCGTGGTGTCGGTGTCGGGTTCGGCGTCGGCGTCTGCGTCTGCGTCGGTTTCACTGGCCGGGCGCGCCGTGATGCCGGTCAAGCCGATGCGGGCTTCCAGCGTGGCCGCATCGACCACCGCCACGGTGCCGCGCAAGCGCAGCTGCGCGGCCAGACTGGCCGCAAATTCGGCGGCTGCGGCAGCGCCGATGCTGTCGCTGATGGGCAGCAGCCCGATGGCCACCGGCCGGTCCAGCCGCGTCAGCCGCCCCTCGGTCTGCAGGTGGCGGATGACCTGCCGCGTCAGCGTGACGGACACTGCGCTGCTGGTGGCCAGCAGGTGGTCGAATGCGGTCTTGCCCAGCCGCGCCAGCACCGAATCACGTACCGCCACGAGCGTGGCCGACCGCGGGTCGTCGGTGAACAGGCTCATCTCGCCGACGACCTGTCCGCGCGTGATCTCGCGCACGGTGCGTTCCTGTCCTGCGGCATCGACGATGTTCACCCGCAGACGCCCGCTCACCAGCACGTACATCGCGTCGCCGGGCTCGCCCTGCGTCATCAGCGGCTGGCCGCCCGGCAGCTCCATCCACACCAGCTGGCGTTGCAGCGTCGCGAGCGTCGCCGGGTCGACGTCACCCAGAAAGGCTTGCAGATGCGCCAGCAGCAAGTCGTCCAGGTGGTGCGGGCGCACCTCAGGGTTCCTGGATGGCCGCAGCGGGGACTGTGACGGTGCCGGTGCCGCTGACATTGATGCTGACGGGCGGCGCAAGAAAGGCCTCCTCCGACTGCTTCAGCAGGCTCTTCAGCAAAGGCGGCTCGAAGCGCCTTTGCAGCGAGATGGCAAAGAACGATTCGTACAGCCCCGGCACCACCGCGTACTCGACGAGGCTGCCGCTGCGCAACTCGTCCCTGACGACCACGGTGGGCACCAGGGCCACGCTGTCGGAGTCGCGCGCCAGCAGGCGCAGCAAGGCCATGTCGTCGGCTTCGGCGCGCAGCCGGTAGCGCAGGCCGTATTGCTCGCACAGCAGGTCGAAGGCGGCGCGGATGTCGTTGTCACGGCCCGGCAGCAGCAGCGGCACCTCGGCCAGTTCTTCGGGGAAACGGAAGGCCTTGTTCGGCGGCCGCGGCTTGCCCACCAGGCTGACCGGCTGGCGCGCGATGCGCCGGCAGTGCCAGGGGTCGTCGGCGCTGGCATGCACGCGCCGGTTCGACAAGATCAGGTCGAGCGTGTGCACGCGCAAACGCCCCAGCAAGTCGAGGAGACTGCCTGACTGCAGCACCAGTTCGACATCATCGCGCTGCAGCAGCGGCAGCACGAAGTTCTCCTGGAAATTGCGCGACAGCGTCGCCACGGCGCCGATGCGCAGCACCTGCCGCTCTTCGCGCCGGCCCTCGCGCAGCAGCGCCACCAGCTCGCTGCCCGAAGCGAAGATGCTGTCGGCATACCCGAGCGCCAGCTGACCGGCTTCGGTGAGCTTCAGCGTGCGGCCGACCCGGGAAAACAGCGGCTGCCCGAGCTGCTCTTCCAGCAGCTTGATCTGCTTGGACAGGGCGCTTTGCGAGACATGCAGCTTTTCTGCGGCGCGCGTGAGGTTGCCGTCCTTCGCCACGGCCCAGAAGTAATGCAGGTGGTGGAAGTTCAGTCGCGACATGGCGGCGTGATCACGGAATGCGCGGAAAGCGCAGAAAGCGCAGAAAGCGCAGGAGCGGCTGCACGCGGCGCTGCGGGGTCGAGCCCGAGCAGCATCTCGCGAAAGGTGCGCGCGGCGTCGGTCAGCCGCTTGTGGTTGCGGTGCAGCACATACCACTGCCGCACGATGGGAAAGCCTTCCACAGGCAGCACCACCAGGCAGCGCGTCTGCAATTCCAGCTCGATCGTCTGCGCCGACACCACCCCCAGGCCCAGCCCGGCACGCACGGCCTGCTTCAGTGCCTCGTTCGTGCTGCACTCGCATCCCGCACGAAACGGCATGCCCTGCGCCGCCAGGTGGCGCTCCATCGCCGCCCGCGTGCCCGAGCCGGCCTCGCGCACCACCAGCGTTTCTTCGGCCATGCGCTGCAAGGGCACCGACTGCAAGGCCGCCAGCGGGTGCGATGGCGCGGCAATCACCACCAGCGGGTTGTCCATGAAGGCCTGCGCCACGGCGTCCAGGCCTTCGGGCGGGCGTCCCGTGATGGCCAGGTCGGTGCTGTTGTCGGCCAGCGCGGCCAGCACCGAATCGCGGTTCGCCACCTGCAGGCTCACGCGCACACCCGGGTGCTGGCGGTTGAACTCTGCAATCACGCTGGGCAAGAAGTAGTTGGCGGTCGACACCACGGCCAGCCGCAGCAGGCCACGTTCCAGGCCGCGAAACTGGTCCATCGCACCGTGCAGTTCGCCGACGCGGGCGGCGATGTCGAGTGCGTACCCGCGCAATACTTCCCCGGCTTCGGTGAGGAACATGCGCTTGCCCACCTGCTCCAGCAAGGGGATGCCGATCTGCTCTTCGAGCTGCTTGATCTGCATCGACACGGCCGGCTGGGTGAGGTGCACCTCGGCGGCCGCGCGCGAAATCGACCCGCAACGCGCCACGGCTTCGAAGAGGCGCAACTGTCGCAGCGTGATGTTCATGGGCGTCAGGGGGGCAGGGGTGTCGTTCGGCGCGGCACCGGTGACCAGTCAGAAGCCCAGGGCGGCCCGCCACGCACATCGAACGTTTACTTTAAGTGATCGTATTGTGCTGATCAATGTATTTCACAGCAGCCTCGCTTGCCGCCACAGTCGCGCCCACTGCTTTGTTGAAGGCTCACGATGTCACCCTTGCT
>JBBSCV010000378.1:0-3752 GCA_038249925.1 Burkholderiales bacterium | reverse complement strand
GTGATGGCGGCATCGCGGCTTGTCCAGTCGGCGCGCAGCAGCAGCACCTTGCGCTGGTCGAAATCCTTCATCACCTCGTCGCGCGAAAGCGTGGTGCGCTTGTTGAACTGGCAACTCACGCACCAGGCCGCGGTGAAGTCGACGAAAACCGGCCTGCCTTCGGCGCGGGCCTGCGCCACCTTTTCGACCGACCACGGCTGCCAGGCGTCATTCGCACCGACAGTGCTGCCGGTAGCCTCCGGCGCAGCCACCGCTTCCTGCCGCAGGCTGGGGCCGACCCAGAACAGCGTGGCGGCCATCAGCAACACGGCCGCGGTGCCGAAGCCGCGCCTGGCCACGGTGCCCAGGCCCGGCGAGCCCAATGCCCAGGCCGCGAAGGCCAGTGCCACCAGCAACAGCAGCAAGGCCGCTGCGCCGTCGATGCCCACCTGCTGGCCCAGCACCCACACGAGCCACACCACCGTGGCAAACATCGGGAAGGCCATCAGCGTCTTGAAGTGCGACATCCACACGCCCGGGCGGGGCATCGCCTGCGCCACCCGCGGCCAGGCACTGGCGGCCAGGTAGGGCAGCGCCATGCCGAAGCCGAGTGCGGCAAACACGCTCAAGGCTTCGGCGGTAGGCAGCGTGACGGCCAGGCCCAGAGAAGCGCCCATGAAAGGCGCCGTGCAAGGCGAGGCCACGGCCACGGCCAGCACGCCGGTCAAGGCCGAATCCACCACCGGGTGGCGCGCACGCGCCGCAGCCAGCGAACTGGGCAGTACCGAGCCCAGCTCGAACACGCCGGTCAGGTTCAGGCCGATCAAAGTGAACAGCGCTGCCAGGCTGGCCACGACGGCCGGCGACTGCAGCTGGAAACCCCAGCCCAGCTGTTCACCGCCAGAGCGCAGCGCCAGCAGCAGGCCAGCCAGTGCCACGAAGGACAGCACCACGCCAGCGGTGTAGGCCAGGCCACCGGCCAGCAGTGCGCGGCGGTCGTGTGCGTGGCCGGCGAAGCCCATCACCTTGAGCGAAAGCACCGGGAATACGCAGGGCATCAGGTTCAGCAGCGCACCGCCCACCAGCGCGGCCAGCAGTGCCCAGCCCAGGCTGCTGGCGGACGCGGCGGTGATGGGGGTGGAGGTGATGACCGTGTCTTCAATGGGCGGCGGCAGCGTGGTGGCCAAAGCGGCCACTGCAGGCCACGTGCCGGCCACCGCCACCTGCACGAGCGTACCCGTGGCCACGCCCTCGGCCACCAGCACGCTGGGCAGGGTGGCGGGCGAGGCGCTGCGCTGCGTGTCCAGCGGCACTCGGGCTGTCCAGGTGCTGCCATCCCAGCGCGCCTCGGGCTTGGCGGCGTTGTTGATGACGCCGGTGGTCTCGGGAAAGTAGCTGATGGCCTTGCCCTGCCATGCGGCCGGCAGGCCGCTGACCTTCAATACCAGCACGTCGCCTTCTACCGTGGCACGGGCCTGGCCGCCGGCGGCCGGCTGTGGCACCAAGGCGCGTGCGGCTTCGAAGATCGCACCGTTGCCAGCTGTGGCGGCCTGCACCGGCACACGCAGCGTGAAGTCGCCGCCCTCGGGGATGCAGACGTCCTTGCACACCAGCCAGTCGGCGCGCAGCTTCACGTCGAGCGTGTCGCCGCTGAAGCCTGCAGGCACGGTGACGGCCACCGGCAGCAGCAGCGTGCCTTCGTAGCCGAAGTTCAACAGCGGGCCCAGCGGCAGCTTGGCGGGCGTGGGCCACTCGATTTCGCCTGCCTGCACGCCGGGCGGCAGCTGCCATTCCATCGTGGTGGGCAGGCCGGAATCGCCCGGATTCTTCCAGTAGGTGTGCCAGTGCGGCGCATGCTGGAGCTTCAGGCCCAGCCACAGCGGCTTGCCGGCTGAAACACCCTCCGGTGCGTGCGCCAGCAGTTCCGCCTTGACCTGAGGTGTGGTGACGACGGCGCCGGTGGCGAACGGGGTCTGTGCCTGAGCCAGGGCCGGCGCCAGACCGAGCATCGAGCTCGCCAAGGCCAACAGCGCCGCCCGGCAATGCCGCTGCATCAAAAGGAACATGGGGCGTGCGGTCTTCATGGGGAGGATTGGACGCCTTCTGGCGCCAAGGGTTCATGCAGGGGGCATTGTCGGCTGATGGGCATCTCAGCCGGCCTGTGCGGGGCATCCGATACAGCCCTTTTGGGGGACTGCGGGTTTCTTCGTATAATTCCGAGGCTTTGCTGACCTCACACGACCATGGCGATCGAACGGAACACCCGCAACGACCGCTGGGAAGATGACAAGAACGAGGCAGCGAGCGCGGCGGAGGGGACACACAAGTTCAAACCGCTGACCAGGGAGGAAGCTGAAGTTCTGCGTGCCAATGACCCACCGCTGTCGCCGTGGCGGGTCGTCAGCGCGCAGGCGGGGGTGGGGGTGGGGGTGGCGCTCGCCGCGTTGCTGATCACAGGCCGTTCGGAGGCAGGGTGGTCGGCGCTGTACGGCGCCGCCGCGGTGGTGGTACCGGCGGCCTTGATGGCGCGCGGCATGACCAGCAGGCTTTCCAGTGTGTCGCCCGGTGCCAGCGCCGTCAGCTTCATGTTCTGGGAAACAGTGAAGATCGCGGTTTCGGTGGCCATGCTCGCGCTGGCGCCGAAGCTCGTACAGCCGCTGAGCTGGCCTGCCTTGTTGGTGGGTCTGGTGCTGTGCATCAAGGTTTATTGGGTGGCGCTGTCATGGCGCGGCCGCAAAGTCAGTCGCTAGGCACACGGGACGTTAAAGAACATGGCAGCCGAAGGCACAGCGCCTACCGCAGGCGAGTACATCGTCCATCACTTGCAGCATCTGCAGAACCAAAAGCAGACCGCAGTGGTGGACTTCACCGTCTTCAACCTCGATTCGATCTTCTGGGCCACGCTGCTGGGCATCGTGTGCTGCTTCTTCCTGTGGCGCGCCGCTGCCAAGGCCACCTCGGGCGTGCCGGGGCGCTTCCAGGCGGCCGTCGAAATGCTCGTCGAGATGGTAGACAGCCAGGCCAAGGGCATCGTTCATAACGCGCAAAGCCGCAAGTTGGTGGCCCCGCTGGCGCTGACCGTGTTCATCTGGATCTTCCTGATGAACGCCATGGACCTCTTGCCTGTGGACCTGCTGCCCTCGATCTGGCACGTCGCCGGCCCGGCGATGGGGCTTCCCGACTACCAGCGCGTGGTGCCCACCGCCGATTTGTCGATCACCATGGGTCTGAGCATCGGCGTGTTGCTCGTGTGCATCTTCTACAACATCAAGATCAAGGGCGCTGGCGGCTGGGCGCATGAACTGGTCAGCGCGCCCTTCGGCACCAGCAAGAACCCGCTGCTGGCGGTGCCGCTGGGTGTGGTCAACCTGGCCATGCAGCTGATCGAATTCGTCGCCAAGACGGTCAGCCACGGCATGCGGCTCTTCGGCAACATGTACGCCGGCGAACTGATCTTCATGCTGATTGCCCTGCTGGGGGGCGCTTTCACGCTGTCGGCCACGGGTTTTGCACTGGCCTTCCTGCACATCATCGCCGGCAGCGCCTGGGCCATCTTCCACATCCTGATCATCACGCTGCAAGCCTTCGTGTTCATGATGTTGACGCTGGTGTATGTGGGCCAAGCCCACGACTCCCACTGATCTCCCACTGATCACGCGCACTGATTTCGCCTGCTGATCCGGCGCTCGCTCTTTTCCGCGTTTTTCCCTTTTTTCCTTTCCCCTCACCTTTCCCTCTGGAGCAAGAAAATGGAAGTCATCAGCTTTACCGCC
>JBBSCV010000377.1:0-3760 GCA_038249925.1 Burkholderiales bacterium | reverse complement strand
GCGAAGAACAGCCCGCAGCTGGAGATCTTTCAGAAGAAGGGCATCGAGGTGCTGCTGCTCATCGACCGTGTCGACGAGTGGATGCTGAGCCACCTGTACGAGTTCGACGGGAAGTCCTTGCAAAGCGTCGCGAAGGGCGGCATCGATCTGGGCCAGCTGCAGGATGAAGAAGAGAAGAAGGCCGCCGAGGCCACGGCCGAGGCGCTGAAGCCGCTGGTCGAGCGCTTGAAGGCCAGCCTGAAAGACCGTGCCAAGGATGTCCGTGTGACGACGCGCCTGGTCGATTCACCAGCCTGCATCGTGGTCGACGAAGGCGACATGAGCGGCCACCTGGCGCGCATGCTGAAGCAGGCCGGGCAGAGCGCGCCCAAGGCGATGCCCATCCTGGAAATCAACGCCGAACACGCGCTGGTGAAACGGCTGGATTCGGCCGAAGGCACCGAGCGCTTCGACGACCTGGCACACATCCTCTTCGACCAGGCCGTGCTGGCCGAAGGCGGACACCTCGAAGACCCGGCGGCCTACGTGAAGCGCGTGAATGCGCTGTTGACTGCCTGAAAGACGGCCTGAAATTGATGGCGGGCGTTCAGCCCGTCATCAGTTCGAGCTGCTCGCGCAGTTGCGTCGTCTGCTGGTTCCAGTAGGCCGCGCTGCCGAAGAACGGGAAGTTCAACGGGAAGGTCGGGTCGCTCCAGCGCTCGGCCAGCCAAGCGCTGTGGCGCAGCATGCGCAGCGTGCGCAAGGGTTCGATGAGCGCACGTTCACGGTCGTCGAAATCGCAGAACTGCTCGTAGCCTTCCAGCAGAGTGTCCAGCTGCTGCGCCATGGTGGTGTGGTCGCCCGAGACCAGCATCCACAGGTCTTGCACGGCCGGGCCCTGCATCGCGTCGTCCAGGTCCACCACATGGGGCGCGCCGTCGCGCCACAGCACGTTGCCGAGGTGGCAGTCGCCATGCAGGCGCAGCGTCTGCAGCGGCTGCACGGCCTCGAAGGCGGCGTTCACCGCCGCGAGCGCCTGCTCGCAGGCCTGCTGCCAGGCCGGGCATTCGGTGGGCGGTACAAAGCCTCCGTCCAGCAACAGCTTCAGCGCGCGCTGGCCGTCGGCGCGCGGGTTCAACTGGTGGCGGTGTTCAAAGCGCTGCTGCCGCCCCACCGCGTGCAGCCGGCCGATGAAGCGCCCCAGCTGTCGCAGCGCTGCCGGGTCTTCCAGTTCGGGTTCGCGGCCTGCGCAGCGTGCTGCAACGGTGTAGCGGTGGCCGAAGCCGCAGGCCAGCGTGGGCGGTGTGCCCAGCAGCCGCACAGCGGGTGTTGCCTCCTGCAACACCAGGGGCGGCACCACCGGCACTTCGGCCGCAGCCAGCTCGAGCGCAAAGCTGTGCTCTTCCAGGATTTGCGCGTCACTCCAACGGCCGGGCCGGTAGAACTTGGCCACCACGGCGCCGTGGCCTTCGCAGGGGTCTTCCAGGAACACCTGGAACACGCGGTTTTCGTAAGAATTCAGCTGCAGCAAACGCCCGTCGCCGCGCAGGCCCACGGCGTCCAGCGCGTCCAGCACCTGCTGGGGGTCGAGGTGGCTGTAGTCCACGCGCGGCGTTCAGGGCCGCGGCGGGCGCGACGCCGGGCCATCGACGACGATGCCGCCGCCGCTGGCCGCAGGGTCCGCCGCCGGCAGCAGCGAGTTGTAGCGCGACTCGGGGAAGCTGGAGTCGCGGAAGTGCGAGTCGGCAAAAGCCGAATCGGGCCAGTGTGTGTTCTGGCGCGCCTGCCTGCGTGATGCCACGGTGTTCGACAGCCGTTCGCGTGTCACGTCCACGGGCGAAGGCGTTGCTGGTGCCATGGCCGCTTTCAACACCGGCAACGGCAGCAGGCCCTGCAATTCCGCCACCGAAGGCAATTCGTCAGGCCGGCAGCGCAGATAGCGAACGCGGCAGGCCTCCAGCACCGACTGCTTGATGATCTGCGTACGCCGCGAGCTGCTGCGCTCGGTTTCGATGTCCACGGCGGCCAACACCCGCCCGCTGGCGCTGCAGACTGCGAAAGCCACGTGGCTGCCCGCCAGCAGGTCGTACCAGTAACGCACGCGACGCGGGTCCAGGGGCTGGCAAAAGCGCACCAGCGGCAGCTTGGCCAGCACCACGTGCTGCGGCAGGGCGTCACGCAACTGGCGGTAGAGCCGCTTTTCATCAGAGCTGAACACCGGCCGCGGCGACAGCGCCCAATCGGTAGGCAGTGGTTGGCTGCCGGGCTTGCGCTGCCTGCGCAGCAACAGCAGCGCGGCAACGAGCGCCGAGGTCAAGGCCAAGGCAGCGGCGATGATGGCGGGTGTCCAGGCGATCAAGGGCTGCATGTGTGAGGGCGCGCTACCAAAATTGCCTGGGCAACATCGAAGGTGAGGGCTGGCGGCAAGACCAGCGCTCGATGCAGCGGGATTATTGCTGCCCGTTTCGCGCGGCTGCGTCAGTCGAATGGGGGTCTAGCCAGCCCCTGGGTGGGGGTGTGCTCGCGCATCCGGCATGGCGCATCGGTAGGCACAGCCAGAAGGTCGGAGCAGCAGCGGGCTTGCCGACTGTGCTCAGGCACAGCGCAATTCGGCCCAGACCGGATACACTCGCGGGCTTTCCCCGAATTCGGCAGGGGAAGGACCGTGTGCCCATCGCCCTGCGAGGCCGCCTTCACGAGCGGTGCCAAAGGTCAGCGAGAAGCACGCGACACACAGCTCGCCGACGCCCCCGCGTGCCGCAGTCTGCGGTACGTATTTCGAAAGACTCTCATGAAGACCTTCAGCGCCAAGCCGGCCGAAGTGACGCACGAGTGGTTTGTGATTGATGCCACCGACAAGGTGCTCGGTCGTGTTGCCAGCGAAGCAGCACGCCGTTTGCGCGGCAAGCACAAAGCCATTTACACGCCTCACGTCGACACTGGTGATTTCATCGTCGTCGTCAATGCCGACAAGCTTCGTGTCACCGGCGCCAAAGCCACCGACAAGATTTACTACCGGCATTCGGGCTACCCCGGCGGCATTTATGCCACGGCTTTCAAGGACATGCAGGCCAAGCACCCCGGCCGAGCACTTGAAAAGGCCGTCAAGGGCATGCTGCCCAAGGGCCCGCTGGGCTATGCGATGGTCAAGAAGCTGAAGGTCTATGCCGGTGGTACCCACCCGCATGCCGCTCAGCAGCCCAAACCGCTCGAGATCTGAGGACGTAGCGATGATCGGACTTTGGAACTACGGCACCGGCCGCCGCAAATCGAGTGTGGCACGCGTCTTCATCAAGAAGGGCAGCGGCAACATCATCATCAACGGCAAGACGATCGACGCCTATTTCGGGCGTCAGACCTCGATCATGATCGTGCGCCAGCCGCTGCTGCTCACGGGCAACAACGAGGCCTTCGACATCAAGATCAACGTGCACGGCGGCGGTGAATCCGGCCAGGCCGGCGCGGTGCGTCACGGCATCACGCGTGCGCTGATCGACTACGACACCGCACTGAAGCCCGACCTCAGCCGTGCCGGATTCGTGACGCGTGATGCGCGCGAAGTGGAACGCAAGAAGGTCGGTCTGCACGGCGCTCGTCGCCGCAAGCAGTTCAGCAAGCGCTGACCCTCGAGGCCGCGGTGCAGTTCGAACGAACTGCACTGCGCCGGAAGACTGGAATCGGCGGGTCTCGGACCCGCCTTTTTCGTTTCTGTCCATCGGCTTCGTGGCGGGCTGGGCCGGGTCCGTCATGGGGTCTCTGCCGAAGAAGGAGCCTGCGGCCT
>JBBSCV010000376.1:0-3830 GCA_038249925.1 Burkholderiales bacterium | reverse complement strand
TGATCTTGGCGAACGCCAGCAGCGGGTGGCCGCTGTCGGGCGTCACGGTCTTCAGGTTGTTCATGCCGAACCAGCACAGGATGGCCAGCGGCACCAGCGACAACACCCAGGCAAAGCCGGCGTTCTGGATCCAGGTCGGTGTGCCGGCGGCAATGCGCCCGAAGATCCAGCCGCTGTCTTTGATCAGCGTCATCGGCTCGCCGCCGAAGCTGCCGAAGATCGACACCGTCATCACCAGCGGAATGACGATCTGCATCGTCGTGACGCCGAAGTTGCCCAGGCCCGCATTCAGGCCCAGCGCCGTGCCCTGCAGCCGCTTCGGGAAGAAGGTGCTGATGTTGGACATCGAGCTGGCGAAGTTGCCGCCGCCCACGCCCGACCACAGCGCCATCAACTGAAAGCTCCACAGCGGCCAGTCCGGGTTCTGCAGCACGATGCCGGTGCCGATGGCCGGCGCCAGCAGCATGCCCGTGGTCAGGAAGATGGTGTTGCGGCCGCCCGCCAGGCGAATCAGGAACGACGCAGGGATGCGCATCGTGGCGCCAGCGATGCCCGCGATGGCGGTCAATGTGAACAACTCGGCCTGGGTGAACGGGAAGCCCAGGTTCATCATCTGTACGGTGATGATTCCCCACATGCCCCAGACCGCGAAGCCGCACAGCAGCGCGGGCACCGAGATCCAGAGGTTGCGATAGGCGACTTTCTTGCCAGTGGTGTTCCAGAATGCGTCGTCTTCCGGGCGCCAGTCGGCAATATCGGCGGCAGAGCCTCGCGCGGCTGGCGCGTTGGTGGTGCGTGTCATCGAAGCTTTCCGATAGCCAAGGTGTTCAGCGCGCGAGATTGCGCGACAACGGCGATTCACCGGCGTTTCTGCCCATGAGTTCGGTGCGACGCACTTCGGTCCAGTACATCCAGATCAACGACACCCAGACCACGCCGTACATCAGCATGAAGGCGCTGGACCGAATGCCGGTCAGGTCCATCAGCGCGCCGAACATGATGGGCAGCACGAAGCCGCCCAGGCCGCCGGCCAGGCCGACGATGCCGCTGACCGTGCCGATGTTGTCGGGATAGTCGTCGCTGATGTACTTGAAGACACTGGCCTTGCCGAAGGCGAAGGCGATGCCCAGGACGAACATCAACACCGTGAAGGTCACCACGTTCAGCCCGATGTGAAAGCTCTTGGGGCCTTCGGTGGTGAGGATGGTCATGTCGGTCTGCGGGTAGCTCAGCAGGAACAGGCAAATCCAGCTGACCCACATCACCCACCAGGTGACGCTGTGCGCGCCGTACTTGTCCGACAGCCAGCCGCCCACGGCACGCAGCACGCCCCCGGGCAGTGAGAAGCACGCGGCCAGCAAAGCAGCCGAGCGGATGTCCAGCCCGTACTCGCCGATGTAGTACTGCACCATCCACAGGCTCAGGCCCACGTAGCCACCGAAGACGATGCTGTAGTACTGGCAGTACTTCAGCACCTTCGGGTCCTTCAGCATCTTCAGCTGGTCGCTGAACCTGGTGTTGGAAGGCACCAGGTGCGCCGGGTCGCTGGCGCTCAACATCCAGAACAACACCACCGTGATGAGCATGATGACGGCGTAGACCATCGGCACCATCGTCCAGCCGAACGCCACGAGCAGAGCTGGAGCGACGAACTTGTTGACGGCTGCGCCCGAGTTGCCGGCGCCGTAGACGCCCATCGCGAAGCCCTGGCGGTTCTTCGGAAACCAGCGTGCGACATAAGGCGTGCCGACCGAAAACGAACCGCCCGCCAAGCCCACGAACAGGCCGATGACCAGGAAGTGCCAGTACGCGGTGGCGTAACTCATCAGCCAGATGGCCGGCACGGTGGCCGCCATCAGCAGCGTCATCACGATGCGACCGCCGTACTTGTCGGTCCAGATGCCCAGCGGCACGCGCACCAGTGAGCCCGTCAGCACCGGCGTGGCCATCAACAGGCCGAACTCGGTGGCGTTCAGGCCCAGCGTCTTCTTGATCGGGATGCCGATCACGCCGAACATCATCCACACCATGAAGCACACGGTGAAGGCGAGCGTGCTGACGAGCAGCACGGCCAGTCCCTGGCTGTTCTTTGTCATGCCGCAGTCCGCTTCGTTGCCATGCGCAGACTGTAGGAATCGCTGCCGGGCAGCGGCATCGTTCAGACGACGTGCCGACCCGGGGCAGAAGAACTATCGCGTCACGGTGGACATCGTCCTGAAGAACTACCGGTGCACGAACAATGCGTGCGTTTGAGCCAGGTCAATGCGACATCAGCCCAGGCCGTGTTCGCTGGCGATGACGGCGGCATGAACGCGCGAGCTGACGTCGAGCTTGCGCAGAATGTGCTGCACATGAATCTTCACGGTCGTCTCGGCGATGCCCAGGTTGCGGGCGATCTCTTTGTTGCCCTGGCCACGGGCGATGCCGCGCAGGATGTCGAGTTCGCGTTGCGACAGCACGTCCAGCCTGGATGCGGCCCGCGCGGGGTCAGGCATGGGCGCAGGCTGAGGCTGAGCGGCCGCGGCATCGCGGAAGGCCGCGACGAGCTTGCCCGTCATCTCTTCGGCGACCACGTTCTCGCCGCGCATCACACGCCGGATGGCCGCCGCGAGCACGTCCCCCTCGACTGTCTTGAGCAGGTAGCCACTGGCCCCGCCCCGCAGCGCCGCCGAGAGATCGCGCTCGTCTTCACTGACCGTCAGCATCAGTACACGAACCCCCGGCGCTGCTTCGAGCAGCGCTGGAAGCGCGCCGATGCCGTTCACGCCAGGGAGATGGTTGTCCAGAAGGATCAGGTCGGGTTTCAGTTCTGTGGCGCGGCGCTGCGCCTGCGAAGCATCGCCCGCGTCACCGACCACCTCGAACTGCGGGTCACGCTGCAGCAGCGCGGTCAGGCCGCGGCGGAACAGCGTGTGGTCGTCAACGACGAGGATGCGGATGGCGCTTGTAGACGCAGTCATGGCTCATCAGGCGGCGTGTTGCCGACCCGCACCGGTAGCGGCAGCGGCAGTCGAGGTGGCGGGCAAGGTCAGCACCACCGAAGTGCCACGCCCGGGCGCAGACGAAACGTCGAACTGGGCACTCAAGCGCTCTGCCCGTTCAGCCATGATGCGCAGGCCGACATGGGTTTCGTCGGCCGCACCTTCCTGCACCGGGAAGCCTTTGCCGTCGTCGCGCAGTTCGAACTGCCAGCACGGTTGCTGCTGAACATCCAGCCACACCTGCCCGGCGCTCGCGTGCTTGCGAACATTCGACAACGCTTCCTGGATGATGTGCAGCACCTGAATTTGCGTGTCCGGTCCGAGCGGCAGCCCCTGGCCGCTCATTTGCAGGGTGGCCTTCAGGCCGGTCTGGTGCTCGAACTTGCGCAAGGTCGTCATCAAGGCCGGCACGATGTCTTCTTCGTTGGCGCGGGTGCGAAAGTGCATCAACAGTTCGCGCACGTCGCCGTAGCTTTCGCGCACACCCAGGTCGATCTCGCCAAGCACATGGTCGACCTCTCTGGGGTCGCCTTTGGCGATGGCGTCGCGCATCAGCTGCACCTGCATTTTCAGGAACGCCAGTGACTGCGCAATCGAATCGTGCAGTTCGCGGGCAAGAAAACCGCGTTCCTGCGAGACGGCAGCTTCCAGCCCCAACGCATTGAGCCGAAGGTTCTCCATCGCACCGGCCACCTGAACCGTGAGCGCGTCGAGCCAGGCCCGCTGCGCATCCGAAACTTCCATCTGGGCGTGATAAAAAAGGTCCAGTTCGCCCATCAGTCGGTCATGCAAGCGGATCGGCACGGCAACCACGGTCTCGAACCCGGCTTCGGCGCAGTGATTGAACTG
>JBBSCV010000375.1:0-3840 GCA_038249925.1 Burkholderiales bacterium | reverse complement strand
TGTGCCGCCCGAATTCATCACGCGCGCCGCGCCCAACAACCAGCTGGCGCCGAACCTGGCCAAGCAGGGCGTGCAGATGCGGCAGCTCGTCATCCCCATCACGCGCCATGTCTACTTCGGCATGGAAGACCCGACGGTCGGTGGCCTGGCGCCCGAGAAGGTGGCGCTGCGTCGCGCGCTGGCGCTGGCCTACGACGTGCGGCGCGAGATCGACCTCGTGCGCCATGGCCAGATGGTGCCGGCGCAGTCGCTCGTGCCGCCCGGCGTGAGCGGCTACGACCCGAAGCTGAAGTCCGAGATGGCCAGCCACGACACCGCGCGCGCGAAGGCCCTGCTCGACATGTATGGCTACGCCGACCGCGACGGCGACGGCTGGCGCGAGATGCCCGACGGCAGCCCGCTGGTGCTGGAACTGACCACCGAGCCCAACCAGCTGGCGCGGCAGTTGCAAGGCCTGTGGAAGAAGGCCATGGACGGCGTGGGCGTGAAGATGAACTTCCGCATCGGCGCCTGGCCCGAGAACATCAAGGCCAGCCGCGCCGGCCGGCTGATGATGTGGACCACCGGCTGGAGCGCGGCCATCCCCGACGGCAACTACTTCATGGACCTGCTGTACGGCCCCAACAAGGGGCAGGCCAACGCCTCGCGTTTCAACCTGCCCGCCTTCGACGTGCTGCATGAACGCCAACGCGTTCTGCCCGACGGCCCCGAGCGCGACGCCCTCATCCACCAGGGCATGAAGCTCGCGCTGGCCTATATGCCGTACAAGGCCAGCGGCCACGACATCCAGACCTGGCTGATGCAGCCGGCCGTGCAGGGCTACGTGCCCCACCCCTTCATGCGCGATTTCTGGCGCTATGTCGACCTGGCGCCTGCGCCCTGAGTCCACGCGAACGGAGCCGGTGCTGAGCGACACTCGGCCTTGAAGCGAAAGCCCCCCGATGAACACCACCCTGAAGACATTGCTCAACGGCCTGGCCCTTGTGGCCGCCGCCACCGGCCTGACGCTGCCCGCCACCGCACAGGCGCAGAGCGGCGCGCAAACGCAGGCAGCTGCCACCGCGCAAGGCAAGAAAATCATCCGCTATGCCTTCCGCGTGGCCGAAAGCAGCTTCGACCCGGCGCAGATCACCGACCTGTATTCGCGCACCGTGGCCGCCGGCATCTTCGACGCGCCCTACGAGTGGGCTTTCCTGGCCAAGCCGCTGCAGATGCGCCCGGCCACGGCGGCGGGCATGCCCGAGATCAGCGACGATTTCAAGACCTTCACCATCCGCATCAAGCCCGGCATCTACTTCGCCGACGACCCGGCGTTCAAAGGCAAGAAGCGCGAGCTGGTGGCCGAAGACTATGTCTACAGCCTGAAGCGCAACTTCGACCCGCGCTGGAAGAGCGGCAACCTCTACATTCTTGAGAACGCCAAGATCCTGGGCATGAACGAGCTGCGCAAGAAGCTCATCGATGCCAAGAAGCCCTTCGACTACGACACCCCGGTGGAAGGCCTGCGCACGCTGGACCGCTACACCTTCCAGATCAAGCTCGCGCAGGCCGCGCCGCGTTTGATCAGCGACAGCTTCACCGACAGTTCCTTCACCGGCGCTGTGGCGCGCGAGGTGGTCGAGTTCTACGGCGACAAGATCGGCGAGCACCCGGTGGGCACCGGGCCCTACCGGCTGGCCGACTGGAAGCGCAGCTCGCGCATCGTGCTGGCCAGGAACCCCAACTTCCGCGAGGTCTACTACGACGAGACGCCGCCCGAGGGCAATGCCCGCCTGCAGGCCATTGCGAAGCAGTTCAAGGGCAAGCGCCTGCCGATGGTGGACGAGGTGCACATCTCCATCATCGAAGAGAACCAGCCGCGCTGGCTGGCCTTCCTGAACGAAGAGCACGACATGGTCGACGAGATGCCGGCCGACTTCGCCGCCACCATCATCCCCAACAACCGGCTTGCGCCGAACCTGGCCAAGAAGGGCATTCAGATGGTGCGCCAGGCGCGCGCCGACGTGGCCGTGTCCTATTTCGGGATGGAAAACCCGGTGGTCGGCGGCTACGAGCCGCACAAGGTGGCGCTGCGCCGCGCCATCAGCCTGGCCGTCGACGTGGACCGCGAGATTCGCCTTGCGCGCCGCGGCCAGGCCATCCCCGGCCAGGGCCCCATCGCACCGGAAACCTCGGCCTACGACCCCAAGTTCAAGAGCGTGATGAGCGACTACGACGTGCCGCGCGCCAAGGCCCTGCTCGACATGCACGGCTATGTCGACAAGGACGGCGACGGCTGGCGCGAACAGCCCGACGGCAGCCCGCTCGTGCTGGAGTACGCGACCCAGCCCGACCAGCAGAGCCGCCAGCTCAGCGAGCTGTGGAACAAGAACATGAAGGCGATCGGCATCAGGATCGAATTCAAGACCGCCAAGTGGCCCGAGAACCTGAAGAGCAGCCGCGCCGGCAAGCTGATGATGTGGGGCGTGGGCTGGAGCGGTGGCCCCGACAGCGACACCTTCCTGGCCCTGGGCTACGGCCCCAACAAGGGGCAGGCCGGCCACGCGCGCTTCGACCTGCCGGCCTTCAACAGGCTCTACGAGCAGCAGCGCGGCATGCCAGACGGCCCCGAGCGTTACGCCGTGATCACCGATGCCGCCAAGCTGATGGTGGCCTACATGCCCTACAAGGTGCACGTGCACCGCATCATCACCGACCTCACCCAGCCCTGGGTGCTGGGCTACCACCGCAACATCTTCGTGCGCGACTTCTGGAAGTACATCGATGTCGACCTCGACGCCTTCCAGCGCGCCAAGGGCGGCCCGCAGTGAAACGGCGTGACGCGCTGGCCGCGGGTGCAGCGGCGGGTGCGGCGCTGGCGCTGCCGGCACTGCACGCGCACGCCCAGGGCGAAACGGCGAAGGCCACCGTGCAGGGCAAAAGGGTGCTGCGGTACGCTTTCCGGGCTGCCGAGACGGGCTTCGACCCGCCGCAGCTCGCCGACATCTATTCGCGCACCGTCACAGGCCACATCTTCGAGGCGCCCTACACCTACGACCACCTGGCGCGGCCGCCGAAGGTGGTGCCGCTGCTGGCCACGGGCCTGCCCGAAGTCAGCAGCGACTTCCGCGTCTGGACAGTGAGGCTGCGCCCGGGTGTGTTCTTCGCCGACGACCCGGCCTTCAAAGGCAAGCCGCGCGAGATGGTGGCTGAAGACTTCGTCTACACATTCAAGCGATTTGCCGACCCGGCCAACAAGTCGCCGGCCTGGTCAACCGTCGAAGACGGCAAGATCATCGGCCTGGGCGCCTTGCACCGGCAGGCGGTGCAGAGCAAGAAGCCCTTCAACTACGACCAGGCCATCGCAGGCCTGCGCGCGCTGGACCGCTACACGATCCAGTTCAGGCTGGAGGAGACCCGGCCCCGCTTCATCGAGCTGCTCCTTGGCAGCGACCTGCTGGGCGCCCAGTCGCGGGAAGTGGTCGAGTTCTATGGCGACAAGATCAGCGCGCACCCCGTCGGCACCGGGCCCTTCAAGCTCGGGGCCTGGCGGCGTTCGTCGCTCATCGTGCTGGAACGCAACCCCACCTACCGCGAACGCCTGTGGCACGCCGAGCCCGCCGCAGACGACGCCGAGGGCCAGGCCATCGTCGCGCAGCTCAAGGGCAAGCGCATCCCGATGGTCGACCGCGTCGAGATCGCCATCATCGAAGAAAACCAGCCGCGCTGGCTGTCGTTCCTGAATGGCCAGAGCAACTTTATCGAACGCCTGCCGGAAGACTTCGTCAACATCGCCATGCCCGGCGGCAAGACCGCGCCCAACCTCGTCAAGCGTGGCATCCGCGGCCAGCGTGTGCTGAC
>JBBSCV010000374.1:0-3842 GCA_038249925.1 Burkholderiales bacterium | reverse complement strand
GGCTGATGGATGACGGAGTGCAGAGTGGGCACAGCGCAGGGCAGGGCGATGCGCCCAAGCTGCGCGAACGCGCCCAGACCTGGCTCAAGGACCAGGGCTACAAACCCAGTGTGATGGACGTGGGTTGGCGCCCGCTGATGTGGGCCACCGCCTTCGTGCCCTGGCTGAACAACGACGACCACCCGGCCGAAGACCAGGCCCAGGCCCTCTACCGCGTCAGCATGCCGGCGGCCATCGAGAGCTTCGTGCGTGCCCAGGTGCCCGGCGCGCAGCGGCTGGAGTTCTGCCACACCGAGCGCCACGTGGTGGTGCGCCGCGGCTGGGCGTCCATCGCCGAAGGCTGCGTGCCCGAGGCGGATGACACGGTCATCGCCCTGGACTGAGGCCGCGCGCTTGCTGTGAGGCTTGCGACGAGTACTGTATGAACGTACAGTACCCTTGTGACTGTCTCCCCTGGTTTTTCTTCCTTGCCCTTGTTTCCCGCGGTGAACCGCGTGGCCGGAGCGCGGTCGCCCGGGCGGCTTTTCACGCCTTCCACTCCCACGCTCACCCCATCGCCTGAAAGGCTGCACCCTGCACTGTGGCGCGCCCACCAGCTGGGGCGGCCAGCCGGTGTCGGGCTGGCCAGCGGTTTCGATGAACTCGACGCCCAACTCCCCGGCGGTGGCTGGCCTCGGGGGGCACTGACCGAGCTGCTGCTGCCGCACGAGGGTGTGGGTGAACTGCGCCTGCTGGCCCCGTTGCTGGCCGCGGTGCAGGCGCAGCAACGCTGTGTGATGTGGTTCGACCCCCCGGCTGCGCCCTGCGCCTGGGCCTTGTCGGCCCTGGGGCTTGATCTGCAGCGCCTGGTGGTGCTGCAGGCCAGGCAGGCGTTGAAGGGGGTGGCGCGCTCTAGGCTGCCGGCACCCGATGTGCTGTGGGCACTGGAGCAAGCGCTGAAGAGCGGCCATGTCGGCGCCGTGCTGGCCTGGTTGCCGGCGCGTCTGCCGGCCGACGCCTTGCGCCGTTTGCAATTGGCCGCGCAAGCCCACGAAGGCCCGGCTTTCCTGCTGCGTGACGCCGCCTTGCGCCACCACCCCAGCGCCGCGCCGCTGCGCCTGGCCCTGGCCAGCGCCGGGCCCGACTGTCTGCGTGTGACCGTGCTGAAGCGCCGCGGCCCGCCGCAGGCCCGGCCGCTGGAGCTGGCGCTGCCGCCGGTGCTCTCGGGCCCGGCGCTGGCGCGGGCGCAGCGGGTGGCGGCCGTGCCGGCTGCGGGGTTGGCCCGGGCCACCGCTGCCCCCGGCGGGCCGGCGCTGTCGCGCTGAGCCGCCGCGCCGGCTGTCTGTGTTCCTCGTGCCCTGGCTGTCCCTGAACCATGCGCTGGTGGGCCCTGCATCTGCCGCTTTTGTCGCTGGAAGCCTTCTGCGCGACGCTGCCGGCTGAAGAAACGACTGAACAAACGGCGCGGCCGGTGGCGCTGGTGGCGGCGCACCGCGTGGCTGCCGTCAATGGGGCGGCGACGGCCTGCGGGGTGCGGGTGGACATGAAACGCGCCACCGCGCTGGCGCTGGCGGCTGATTTGCTGCTGGCCGAGGCCAGCCCCGTGCGCGATGCGGCCGCGCTGCGCGCCGTGGCCCATGCGGCGCTGGCCTTCACGCCTTCGGTGACCTTGCAAGACGCCGAGACCGTGTTGCTGGAAGTGCAGGGCAGCCTGCGCCTTTTCGGCGGCCCGGCGGCGCTGCAGCAGCGCCTGCTGGCCGCAATGGCGCCACTGGGCCACCGCGTGCAGCTGGCCGCTGCGCCCACCGCCGTGGGCGCGGCTTTGCTGGCGCGCTGGTGGCCCCGTGAAGTGGCCGGCGCGGTCTTCACTGGCACTGATCTGCTGCTGGGCCCGCACGCCACCGACCCCGCTGCGCTGCAGGCACTGCTGGCGGCTGCGCCGGTGTGGCTGCTGGGCCCGGGCCGCGAACACTGGGAAGCGCTGCAGGGCATGGGCCTGCACACCCTGCACGACTTGCAGCAGCTGCCGCGCGCCGGCCTGGCGCGTCGTTTCGGCACCGAGGTGCTGGACGATCTCGACCGTGCGCTCGGCCGCCGCGCCGACCCGCGCCGCTGGCTGACGCTGCCGGCCACCTTCGACAGCCGGCTGGAACTCTTTGCCCGCGCCGAAACCACCGACCAGGTGCTGCACGGCGCCGGTGTGCTGCTGGTGCGGCTGCTGGCCTGGGCGCAGGCGCGCCAGGCGCGAGTGGGCGCCTTCACACTGCACATGCACCATGAACGCCAGCGCCGAGTGCTGCAGCCGCCCACCGAGTTGTCGGTGGCTCTGGCCGAGCCTTCGGCCGAACTGGCCCATCTGCAACTGCTGCTGCGCGAGCGCCTGGCCCGCATGACGCTGGCCGCGCCGACGCTGGAACTGCAGCTCAGCTGCCAGCACCTGGTGACGGGCGCGGTGCCCAATGGCGAGTTGTTCCCCACCCACGCCAGCCAGGCCGAGGGCCTGGTGCGCCTGCTGGAGCGCCTGCGCGCGCGCCTGGGCGACGACCAGGTGCTGCGCCTGCAGGCCGTGGCCGACCACCGCCCCGAACACGCCAGCCGCAGCGTGCCGGCCCAGGGTGGCCGGGTTTCTGATTCGCCCGATGCAGCCACGGCCCTGGCCGCCGCCAGCCAGGCCCACGGCCTGCTGCCGCTGCACCGCCCGGCCTGGTTGTTGCCGGTGCCGCAAGCGCTGGCCGAACGCGAGGCCCAACCGATGCTGCAGGGCCGCCCGCTGCAGCTGCTGAGCGGCCCCGAGCGCATAGAAACCGGCTGGTGGGACGGTGAACCTGCCGCGCGTGACTACTACATCGCCCAGACCGATACCGGCGCGCTGGTGTGGGTGTGGCACGCGCGCCTGCCGTCGGCCGACGTCGGCGCCCAGTGGTTCCTGCAGGGGCGGTTTGCTTGAAGCCGCAGCGCGCGTGGGCCCGCTCTACAGCGTGATGCGAAAACGCAGCCCCTCGCTGCCGCCGAACGCCGCCGGCTTGGTGAAGCGTCCCAACAGCACACCGCCATTGGCGGTGATGACACGCTGCGATGGCTTGTTGTCGACATCTGTGGTGATCTCCACCTCGCGCAGCCCGAAGCTGCGCGCCAGCGGCAGCAACAGGCCAACCGCGCGCGTGGCGTGGCCGCGCCGCTGCTGCCAGGGCACCACGGTGTAGCCGATGTGGCCCAGCACATAAGACGGCAGCGGCCCCAGGTCTTTGGCCCAGCGCAGGCTGATGACGCCGCAGAACCCGGCTTCTGCGCCCTCGACATCGTTGCTCCACATCCAGCGCACCACGCCGGGCAGACGCTGCACCTGGCTGCCGTCGGGCAGCGTCACGGGCGGGCCCAGGCCTTCGGGGTCGTGGGTGGTGGCCAGGAAGGCATGCGCATCGGCCTCGATCGCCAGCAGCTGTTCCTGCGCTGCCTCGGGCCGGGTGGTGTTCGGCGACCAGCCCTGCGCCAGCGCGGCGCAGTAGGCGGTCAGATGTTCGGGGCCGGGCCGGATGAGTTCCATCACCATCCCGAACCTTGCTTGGCCTCAGGGCGCCGAGACGTAGTTCGCCGGCACCCAGTCGTAGCCCTTGCCGTCGGCGCGCAGTTGCCCGATGCCGGGGAAAGAGACATGGGCCACGGCGACGAAGTAGCCCTTCTTTGCGGCGTCGGCGTAGTTCTTGATGCGTGCCGGCGCCGCAGCCTTGGGGTCGTTGTCGAAGGCGATGGTGACCGAGGGCATGGCGAACTGCACCGCCGCCACGTGCATCAGGTCGCCCCAGACCACGAGTTTGTTGCCCTGGCTTTCCACCGCGTAGATGGTGTGGCCCGGCGTGTGGCCG
>JBBSCV010000373.1:0-3844 GCA_038249925.1 Burkholderiales bacterium | reverse complement strand
GCCCACCAACAAGAACGCGAGCTACACGGGCGGCCTGTGGGTTGGCAAGTTCCTGAAGACCAGCACTTATCAACGCGTGACCACAGACGCTGCGTCGGCCGAGATCGGCGCCTACTGCTCGCGCCTGTGCCACATGGAAAACTTTGCCGGCCACGGCGAGCAGGCCAACCTTCGGGTGCGCCGCTACGGCGGCCGGCCTGAACTGCCCTGGTACGAGCCCGTGCCGGGCTGAGCCTTTCGGCCCTACTTGCCCCAATCACTCGCCACACCAAGCCCAGTGCAACTGCCCCGCACGCCCTCTTTCAGGCTGGACGGCCGGCGTGCGCTGGTCACCGGTGGCAGCCGCGGCCTGGGTCTGGCCTGCGCTTGTGCCTTGGCCGAAGCCGGCGCCCAGGTGTGGGTCAGCGCGCGCCATGCCGACGAGTGCGAGGCCGTGGCCGAGGCCCTGCGCCGACGTGGCGACGACGCCCGGGCTTTGCCCCTGGACGTGACCGACCACGCAGCGGTACGCGCTGCAGTAGCCGAGCACGGACCTTTTCGCGTGCTGGTTCACAGCGCGGGCGGCAACCGCCCCAAGCCGGCACTGGAGGCCAGCGATGACGACATGCGGACCCTGCTGGCGCTGAACGTCGAGTCGGCCTTCGTCACCGCCACGGCGGTGGCCGCCGGGCTGAAGCGCGCTGCCTTGCCGGGCTCGATCGTGCTGGTCTCGTCGCAGATGGGCCACGTGGGCGCCGTGCGGCGCAGCCTGTACTGCGCCACCAAGCACGCCGTCGAAGGCCTGCGCCGCGCACTGGCCTGGGAGTGGGGCCCTGACGGCATCCGCGTGAACACCCTGTGTCCGACCTTCATCGACACGCCGATGACGCACGACTGGCTGGCCCAGCCGGCGTTTCGCGACGAGGTCTGCGCCAAGATTGCGCTCGGCCGTGTCGGCGAAGTCGAGGACGTGATGGGCGCGGTGCTCTTCCTGGCCAGTGACGCATCGGCTCTGGTCACCGGGTCGGCGTTGATGGTCGATGGTGGCTGGACGGCGGTTTGATGAGCACATCGAACATCAGGCCCGTGACCTCGGTTGACGTGGCGCGCCTGGCGGCGGTGTCGCAGTCTGCGGTCAGCCGCAGCTTCACGCCGGGGGCCAGCGTCAGCGAGGAAACCCGGGCCAAGGTACTGGAGGCAGCACGCATGCTGGGCTACCGGCCCAACGCCACCGCGCGCACGCTGTCCACACGGTCAAGCCGCATGATTGCCGTCGTCGTCAACCAGTTGCAGAACCTCTTCTACCCGCTGGTGCTGGAGATGTTGTCGCAGCGTCTTCAAAAGGACGGCTACCACGTGCTGCTGTTCATCAGCGACAACGAAGACGCCGACGAACTGCTGTTGGAATTGATGCGTTACCAGGTCGACGGCATCGTCATGGCCTCGACCATGCTCAGCTCGCGGCTGGCGCATGAAATTGCACAAGCGCGCGTACCGGTGGTGATGTTCAATCGCTTCAGCCGCGTGAGCCACACCGGCGGCTCCAGCACTGCCAGCACCGTCAGCACCGTCAGCAGCGACAACTGCGGTGGTGCCCGCGCCGCCGCGCACTTCCTCGCCGACGGCGGCCACCAGCGCGTGGCCTTCCTGGCGGGCACTGAAGACTCTTCCACGAACCTCGATCGCGAACGCGGCCTGCTCGACGGACTGGCCGACCGCGGGCTGCGCCTGGCTGCCCGCGCGCTCGGTCACTATTCTTTCGATCGCGCCGCGCAGGCGACCCTGTCCCTCTTCTTGCACGGTCCGTCCAACCAGCGGCCTGACGCGCTGTTCGTGGCCAGCGACCACATGGCGTTCGCTGCCATCGACACGCTGCGCGGCGCCCTGGGTCTGCGCGTGCCCGAGGACGTCAGCGTCATCGGCTTCGACAATGTGCCCCAGGCCGATTGGGGCGCTTACCGGCTCACCACCGTGGCGCAGGACGCGCCCGGCATGATCGAGGCCACCGTTCGCACGCTGATGTCGCAGCTTGAAGCGAACGTGGTGACCAGCGAGGAGGTGCTCGTGCCGACCCGACTCGTCGTGCGTGAATCTGCGCGCCGACCCTGAACCTTCACCGACTCCAGCCATGTTGATCACGCAAGAAGAACTCACACGCCGGCACATCCACCGCAGCCAGTACGTGTCCTGCGACGATGCCTTCATCGACGTGCGCCTGCCTGGCAGCACGCCCAAGGAGAACTACTCGATCATCGGGCCGGGCGTCACCCAGAACGCCAGCCAGGTCATCAACCTGCGTGAACCGCACGGCTTCAACATCGGCGCGGCGGGCATGGCCCCAGGCATCACCAACAACCTGCACCTGCACTTCACGGCCGAAGTCTTCATCGTCTGCGAAGGCAGCTTCACCTTGCGTTGGGGCGCTCTGGGCGACGAGGGCGAAGCGCTGCTCGAAGAGGGCGACGTGATCTGCATGCCGACGTGGATGTTCCGAGGCTTTTCCAACACCGGCAAACGCCATGGTTTCCTGATGACGGTGCTGGGCGGCGACGACACGGGCGGCATCATCTGGAGCCCCGAAGTCATGCGCCGCGCACGCGACACAGGCCTGTGGCTGGGCAAGGACAACCAGATGATCGACGTGCCGGCGGGCGGCCCGGCGCCATCCGAATATCAGCTGTTGCCGCTGATGCCGCCCGAAGAAGTCCACGCCCTGCGGCGCTGGACCCCGGCCGAATTGATGGCTCGCGCCGTCAAGCGAGCGCAACGTGACTTCCGCACCGCCACCCTGGATGCGGTGTTGCCCGGCCGCGGCTGGATGCTGGCCCCGGTCATCGGTTTCGGCCTCAGCCAGCACCGTGACCACCGCCCGGCGGTCAGCGAGCCGCAAGGTTTCTCCGTCGAGTGGATACAGCTGCCGCCAGGTCAGCGCAGCGCCGCCTTCACGCTGGACGAAGTGGCTGTGCTGGTGCACGCGCAGGGTCCTCTGATCGTGGCGTTCAACGACGGCGACGCGTCGGTGAGCGCGCCTCTGGGCGCCTGGGATACCTTGTCGATACCCGCCGGCACGCTGCGCCAATTCATCAACACCGGCACCGAGCCAGCCTACGCGCTGTTGATCGTCAACGGCGACGCACCCAAGCGCCCGCAGTTCGACGCCGCCGTCCATGCGCAGGCCGAAGCACTGGACATGGCGCTGGACGCCGGTGGCCACCTGGCGCGCAAAAGCCTGCTTCCGCCCCTGATGGGGGTGTAGATCAACTTTGAACAATTGACCAAGTCCGGGCACCGCGCATGCCGCCGCTGATGGCCCTGCCCGGCACGCTGCTGGACGCAAGCAGCTTGGCGCCAATGCTTGTCACCCTGCGCCTGCGCGCCCAAACCGTGCTGTTGGGCGAGGCCGAGACCCTTGACCTTGAAGTGCAGCGCCTGGCCGCACTGGTCAGCGAACCCGCGATCTGGCTCGGACATTCACTGGGCGGCATCGTCGCCTTGCACCTGGCTGCGCGCCACCCGGGCTCGGTCGCGGCGTTGGTGCTCATGGCCTCGAACGCGCGTGCAAGCCCTGCTGGCGGCGCTGCCCGTCGCCAGGCTCAGTGGCAACTGGCACAGACGCAGGGGCTGCAAGCCCTGGCCGCTGCAAAGCTTGCGCCTGGCTACGACCTGACGCCTGACGACCCATTGCAAAGTGCGCTGGCCGAGCAGGCACAGGAGGTGGGCTTGCGGCGC
Source organism: Burkholderiales bacterium (assembly GCA_038249925.1). Lineage (GTDB taxonomy): Bacteria > Pseudomonadota > Gammaproteobacteria > Burkholderiales > Burkholderiaceae_C > Rubrivivax. Next base: position 136 of record JBBSCV010000373.1, on the reverse strand, counting down.
TTCGAGCGGCAACTGCGCTATGCCGACCAAAGGCCTGGACTGTTGGCGCCCATGCTGACGCTGCATTGCCCGTTGCTGGCCCTGTCCGGCGGGCAGGACCGTTTGTGCCCCCCCGTGCAAAGCGACGAAATCAGCG
>JBBSCV010000372.1:0-3847 GCA_038249925.1 Burkholderiales bacterium | reverse complement strand
TGGCCAACCAGGATGCCTTGGTGCGCTTCGACTATGTCGATGGCCCGACCCGGGCGACCGCGGCCCCGGTCAAGGTCACCGACCTGCCGTCGCAGATCAAGCACCACTGGACCAAGGCGCTGACCGCCCGCGCGGACGGACGGTTTCTCTACGTCGGCATCGGCTCCAACAGCAACATCACCGAGCGCGGCATGATTGCCGAAGTCGGCCGCGCGATGGTGTGGCAGGTGGACGTGCAGACCGGCGCGCACAGGCCGTACGCCACCGGTCTGCGCACTCCCACCGCGCTCACCATCCAGCCCGCCACCGGCCAGCTGTGGGCGGTGGTCAACGAGCGCGATGAGCTCGGCCCGGACCTTCCGCCCGACTACCTGACCTCGGTGCGCGAGGGCGGGTTTTACGGCTGGCCATACAGCTACTGGGGCAGGAACGTGGACCCGCGCGTGCGGCCGCAGGATGCGCAGAAAGTCGCCGCTGCCCTCGTTCCCGACTACGCGCTCGGCTCCCACGTAGCGGCGCTCGGAGTCGCCTTCTCCTTGCCTGCGATGGGGGGTGAGTTCGCAGACGGCGTGTTCGTCGGTATGCACGGCAGCTGGAACCGGGAAAAGCCGGTGGGCTACAAGGTGGTGTTTGTGCCGTTCCGCGAAGGGCGCCCCGCCGGCGCTCCTGTCGACTTCGTGTCCGGCTTCCTGGGGACAGACGGCAAGACCCGTGGTCGGCCGGTGGGCGTCAGCGTCGATCCGCGCGGCGCCCTGATTGTTGCCGACGACCTGTCGAACACGCTGTGGCGCGTGACCCCGGCCCCCTGAGGGCACGGGTTGGTGGAAAGGTAAGCGGAAAGGTAAGCGGAAAGGGAAGCGGACAGGCAAGCAGACAGCGAAGCGGAAGGAGTCAGGCAGCGCTGATGGGTGGGGCGGCGCGAGCGGCCTCCTGCCACGCCAACGCACGCCAGGCGGCCCACACCGCGGCCAGCAGATAGACCAGGCCGCCGGGCACCCACATCACCAGGCCGGCCAGTTGCTGGTCTGCCAGCGCCTTCAACCCCGTGCTGTAGAGCGGCACGTTGGCAAAGCTCAACAGCGCTCCGAGCATGCCCGTATGCATCACGGTGAACAGCAAGGCACCCGCGGCCGCCAGCGCGCCCGAGCGACCAGGGCGCAAGACCGACCACCAGAAGAGCCAGGCCGTGAACAGAAAGCAGGCGTGTTCCAGCACATGCCACAGCGGCGTCTGCACGGCCGCGATGTAGGGCCCCGGCGCATGCCAGAACCAGATGGCAGCGGCATGCAGCAGCGCGCACAGCATGGGTCGGCGGCTCAGCCGGTGCAGCGGGCGCCACACGACGTCGGCCCGCGGGCCCAGCACCGCGCGCCACTGCGCCAGCGGCCGCGCCAGCACCAGCATCGGCGCCACCACCACGATCAACAGCATGTGCTGCCCCATGTGCCAGGCTGTGCTGCGCTCGGCGAGTTCGTCCAACGGCCCGAACAGCGTCAGCCCGGCGATCAGCATGGCCACGTGGAACAGCAGGCGCTGGCCGCTGCGGGGTTGATGCAGCACCGCACCCGCCCTGCACCCACGCACATAGCCCAGCCAGGCCAGCACGAACACGGCCTGCGCGAACCAGACGGGCGCCTGCTCGAAGCCACCTGTGAGCGGCAGGACGCTGTGCGCAAAGCTCGTCGCCGGCCATGCCGCCATCATCGGCGTGATGGCCCACGGCACCCAGCCTTTGGTGCAGGCCCCGCACTTCATACACAGGGCGCCAGCAGCACCGCCGGCAACGCCACCAGGGCCGTGGACAGCGCAGCGGTGGCGTACAGCGCCGATGCCGAGCGGGCGATGAAGCGCGGGCCAGCGCCCGCAGCGCCTGCGGGCACGCGCCGCGACGCGCGCGCGCTGACCCAGGCGGCGATGCCGAAGGCGCAAGTGCACGCGGCGGCCAGCACCAGCAGCAAGGCATTGAGCCAGTTCATCGGACCCAGCGCCGGCGACGGTGGCGCCACCGCGCAGGCCACGGCCAGGCCGCCATAGGTAGCGCAGAACCAGACGAACCACAACGCGAGCCCGATCACCAGGGGCCAGGCGTTGCCCGCCGTGCTGGCCGCCGTGCGGGCCGCCGGTTCGGGCCGCTGTTCGGGTGCGTCGGCTGGCGGCTTCATGGCGGCCCTGCGAACGCCATCGGCAGCAGCGCCATCAACGCCCAGGCCAGGGCGCTGGCGACGGTGCAGAACTGCCAGACCATGGCCACCACCCCGGGCTCGTAGGGCGCCGCCAAGCTGACGTGGCCGCGGTGCACACGCAAGGCCTGCAAGGCGGCCAGCACCGACGCCAGCGCACCGTGCAGCAGCAGAAAAAGCAACGTGAAGTTCAGCACCGCGTCATGCGCGCGCAGCGTGGGCTGCAGCTCGGCGTGGGCCAGCAGCCACAGCAACCCCGCACAGCCGGCCGCTCCCAGCGCGGCGGCCCACCACAGATGGGTCTGAAGGCCGCTGTCGCTGCCGGCGCGCAAGCGCCGCACCGCGCGGCGCAGCGTCCACAGCCCGGCGCCGAACAGCGCGGTCACTGCCGCCAGTGGCCAGGTGCCCAGCGGCGAATCCGCTCGCGGTTGGCCGCCCGGCACCACCGTCCACAGGTACAGCCAGCCGAACAGCAAGGACGCGAACAGCGCAGCGTCGGCCAGCATCGTCAGCCCCATGCCCCACAGGCCCGGGCCGTCGAAGGTCCGCGAGTGCAGTTTCAGGCCCTGCGGCAGGTCGTGGTCCTCGCCAGCCACCGCGCTGGGGTGCGCGCCGTTCTCCCAAGACCAGCGCAGCATCACGGCCACGGCCGCCAGCGCGATGGCCACGGCCGGGAGGTACAGCTTCAGCAGCAGCGCCAGGCACAGCAGCCCCAGCATGCCGCCCGCCACCAGCGGCCACCAGGAATTGCCCGGCAGGTGGATGACCTCGCGCACGCGGCCGCTGACCGGGTCCACCCCCAGCGTCTCGCGCCGGCCGTGCGCGGCGTGCGGCAAGGCGTGCTGACCGGCGGCGATGGTCTGGGGCAGATCGGGTGTGTCCCACAAGGGATGGCGGGTGTCGATGCGCGGCAGGCTGGCGAAGTTGTAAGACCGCGGCGGCGTGCCGCTGGCCCATTCGAGGGTGTCGGCGTGCCACGGATTCAGCGGCGCCTTGCGGCCGTGACGCCAGTGCAGCGCCAGGTCGAGCAGCAGCGTGGCGATGCCGAAGGCCATGACGAAACTGAACACCGACGACACCAGGTTCGGCAGGTCCCAGCCCAGGCCGGCGTCGTAGGTGTAGACGCGCCGCGGCATGCCGAGCAGGCCGGTCCAGTGCATGATGAGAAAGGTGCCGTTGAAGCCGATGAAGGTGAGCCAGAAGCCCGTCTTCGCCAGCCGCTCAGACGGCATGCGGCCGCTGATGTGCGGCAGCCAGTAATAGATGCCGCCGATCAGCGGAAACAGCATGCCGCCGATCAGCACGTAATGAAAATGCGCCACCACGAAATGCGTGTCGTGGACCTGCCAGTTGAAGGGCACGAAGGCCAGCATCACGCCGGTCAGCCCGCCGGCGACGAAAATCACCAGGAAGCCGCAGACCCACAGCATCGGCACGCTCCACACGGGGCGGCCGGCCCACAGCGTGGCGATCCAGGCAAAGAGCTGGATGCCGGTGGGAATGGCCACCAGCATGCTGGCCATCGCGAAGAAGGCCTGCGACAGCGCCGGGATGCCGACCGCGAACATGTGGTGCACCCACAGCCCGAAGCTGATGAAGCCGGTGCCGATCATCGACACCACCACCCAGCGGTAGCCCACCAGCGGGCGCCTGGCGAACACCGGCAC
>JBBSCV010000371.1:0-3850 GCA_038249925.1 Burkholderiales bacterium | reverse complement strand
GCCTGCGGCCATTCCTTGGCGTTGGCGTGCAGGCCGGCCAGCAGCAGGCTGGCGTCCACCGGGGCTGGTTGGGTATCGGCCAGCACCTGGCTCGCCAGGGCCTGGCCCTCGGCCGCTTGCCCGCCGGCGGCCAGAAGCGCCGCCTTCAGGGTGCGCGCCATGGGGTGCTGGGGGCTGGCTGCCAGCACTTCGGCCACCGTGCTTTCGGCGCGTGCGCGGTCGCCGTTGACGAGCAGCAAGCGCGCCGCGCCCAGCTTGGCATCCAGCAGATCGGGCTTCAGTTCCAACGCCTTCAGGTACTGGCCGTAGGCCTTCTGCGGCTCACGCTGGGCTTCGCTGACCTGGGCCGCCAGCAAATAGGCGCGGGCGTTCTTGGGGTCGATCTGCAACACGTTGCGCAGTTCGACGCCGGCCTTGTCGTAGTCGGCCACACGCACGAACTCGGCGCCTTTCTTCAGTCCGGATTCGATACGGTCTTCCTTGCTGCCGCAGGCGGCCAGTGCCAGGGTGACGGCGGCCAGGAGCAAAGACGTGGACAAGCGCAAAGGAAGGCGCAAACGTGCATTGAACATGATGAAGGTCTCAGTCTGGAATGAACTTGCCCAAGAGCGGGTGCGTGGCGGCAATGAAGTCGGTGATGCGGCGGTCGGCGCGGGCTTCGTCCTCGCCGGGCAAAAGCGGCGTGACGAGGCGGATGAGCGCCCCGTCGGAACGGTCGTGCACGATGGCGTCGTGCAGGATCAGCCACTTCACCTCGAACTCACCGGTGATGCTGCGCCCGCGCTGCTGGAACCAGTAATAGACGAGTTGCCGTTGCTCGCCTTTCTGCACGAGCACCCGGTTGACATTCAGCGGCCCTGTTGCCAGCGGCACCACCTTGTCCTCGATGCCCGAGATGGCCCAGCCATCGCCCGGAATGCAGGTGCGCGGTGAATGGCTGGATTCACCCCCGCTCTGCGAGGCGTAATAGGCGCTGTAGAAGTTGACCCAGGGCTCGTCGCCGCGCTTGTAATTCGCGATGTGGTAATCGGTGACTGCCAGCGCGGCCACGATTTCGGCGTCCAGGCGCTCGCTGCGTCCCTGCCACCCGCCTGGCAATTCCAGCGGGAAGGACGCGAAGGTCTGGCGTGCCGGTGGCTGCTGAGCGCGCTCGGGCAGCAACAAGGCCGCGGCGGCCGCCACCAGCAGCAACACGGTGGCCGCTGCCATCGGCATGGACAAGCGGCGCTGGTGCACCGTCGAGCCGGGTGGCAGCTTCAGCGGTGGGTCCAGTGCCATCAGCTCGTTCAGCGGGCGCCGCTGCCCGTTCAGGCGCGCCATCAGCACCATCACGCCCATCAACAGCGCCAGGCAGATGATGAACATGAACCAGCCTTCGAGGTCGTGCACCAGGCCTTCGGCCATCTCGTTGCCCCAGTACTCGACCGTGACGCCGATGAGGCCGATGCGCAGGCTGTTGATGGCGATGGTCAGCGGCACGGTGCACACCACCAGCAGCACACGCTGCCACATCGGGGCCTGAAAAAAGTAGGCCGCCAACGTGCCCAGCACCATCAGCGGGAAGAGGTAGCGCAGGCCGTTGCAGGCTTCCACCACCTGCAGCTTGTAGCTTCCGAGGTCGATGACATTGCCTTCGAGGTGAACGCTGATGCCGAAGCCGCGGATCAGCCACACGCCCAGTTCCGACGACACGAGCTGCAGGCTGAGTGACATCTCGCGCAGCAAGAATTGCGGCAGCGGCACCATGAACAGCAGCATGGCCAGCGGAACGGCCAGGATGCGCAGGCCGCGCCACCCGGTGCCGGCCAGCGCGATGCCCACCACGCCCAGCACAAAACCGTACTGGCTGAAGGCACGGATGGCGCTGAGCTGGCCCACGGCGCCCAGCAGCAGGCCCAGCGCCACCACGGCCAGCCCCCACCATGAGCCTTTCAGCTCGTGCAGGCGCAACTGGTCGCTGCGCTGCCAGATCAGAAACGCCGAGATGACGGGGATGAACCAGCCGTAGCTGTATTCCTCCACCTGCTGCCAGGTGGCAACCATGAATTCCAGCGCGGGGTAGTGCCACACCACCAGCGCCACGGCGGCTGCGACCAGCGCTGCCCAGTGCGGCGGACCAGACTTCCAGGACAGGAGCGGACCCGGGGCCGCCAGAGTAGAAGACATGATGTTTCGGCCCCAAGGCCGTGGCCACAGGCGTCGTGAGAAGTGGCCTGCAGGTTAAGCAGGCTGTGTGACATCGGCATGGCGCGCAGGCGCCGTTTGGCCAGCGCGGGTGTCAAGGCGCAGACACACTCGCGCCCTAAGGTGTCGGGTTGGTTTGCGGCGCGCAACCGCAGTTCAGTGGTGCGCGCTCAACGCTTCCCCTGCGTCTACAAGTCCCCATGTCCACCCTTCCTTCGCCACCGGCCCCGCTGGACCGCAGCGACCCCTATCTGGCTGCCAGCACCAGCCTGTCCAGCCGCGCCGGGCGTGCGGTGTGGGGTGCGGTTCACCTGCTGTTCTTCAGGCCTTCTCCGCGGCCCGCGTTTGCCTGGCGTGCGCTGCTGCTGCGCGTGTTCGGTGCGCGTCTCGGGCCGCATTGCCATGTCTACCCGGCGGCCCGCATTTGGGCGCCGTGGAACCTGGTTTGCGAAGACGCCGTGTGCATCGCCGACGAGGCCGTGGTCTACAACCCCGCGCCCGTGGTGCTGCGCTCGCATTGCGTGATTTCGCAGCAGGCCTATCTCTGCGGCGCCGGCCATGACATCGACGACCCGGCCTTCCCGATGGTCAGCCAGCCCATCGAGATCGGCGCTTACGCCTGGGTGGCGGCACGCGCCACCGTCTGCGCGGGCGTGACACTGGGTGAGGGCGCCGTGCTGGGCCTGGGCGCCGTGGCAACACGGCCCTTGCTGGCCTGGGGTGTGTATGCCGGTGTGCCTGCACGCTGGCAGCGGCAGCGCAAACGTGCTGATGGGCGCTGACGATGGACGCTGACCGCAACGCGGTGGCGGCCGGCGCACGCGCGGCCCGCTCTGAGTTCATCTGGCGCGGTGACGGCCCGGCTGCCGTGCACGCCCACGTGGCCCAGCCGCTGGTGGTGCACCTGGACCGTTTTGACGCCCACAGCGTGCTCGACCTCGGCTGCGGCAACGGCTGGCTGACTGCCGCACTGGCACGCTGCGGCTTTGAGGTCTGCGGGCTGGACAGCAGCGAAAGCGGCATCGGCATCGCCAAGAGCGCCCACCCCGACGTGAGCTTTGTGCTGGCCGATGCGCTGCAGCCCCCTGCACCCGAACTGCAGGCGCGGTTTGATGCCATCGTGGCTGTCGAGGCCGTGGACCACGTGGCGCAGCCGCGGCTCTTGCTGCAGCATGCGCAGCAGATGCTGCGGCCGGGTGGCCTGCTGCTGCTGACCGTGCCGTACCACGGTTACTTGAAGAATCTGGGCGTGGCCCTGGGCGGGCGGTTCGACCTGCGGCTGCAGGCGCTGGAGGACCACGGACGCCTGAAGTTCTTTTCATCCCGCACGCTGGGTGCGCTGGTGCAGGAGCTGGGCTTTGAATCGCTGCAGATCGAGTACCTGGGGCGCTTCGCACCCATCGCACGTTCCATGCTGCTGGCGGCGCGCAAACCGCAGTCTTGAACCCGCAAGAGGCGGGCTCAGCGCCGATCGGCCTGCCGTGCCTCGTGCATCTTGGCGTCGACCAGCATGCGAAACCACAGGCCCTGCAGGAAAGCGAAGTACAGGCCCTCGCGCCCGTCCAGAAAACCAAGTCGGAACACGTAGCGGTAAAAAAAATAGGCCAGCGCGCGCAAGCCCGACGGCAAACGGTAATACAGCGCCTTGAGCCAGCGTGTGCGTTCG
>JBBSCV010000370.1:0-3861 GCA_038249925.1 Burkholderiales bacterium | reverse complement strand
CGCCTTTTCAGGACACTCCGAATGAGCACCCGCCGCCACGTCCTTGCCTCTGCCTCTTTGCTGACCCTGCTGGGGCCAGCGAGCGTCTTGTCGGCCCGCGCCCAGACCGGCTGGCCCAACAAGCCGGTCCGCATCGTCGTGCCGTTTGCCGCCGGTGGCACCACCGACATCCTGGCACGCGCCATCGCGCCCGAACTGCAGCGGGTGTTCGGCCAGCCCTTCGTTGTCGACAACAAGCCCGGTGCCGGCGGCAACAACGGCAGCGCAGAGGTGGCCAAGTCGCCCAACGATGGCTACACGCTGCTGATGGGCACGGTGGGCACGCATGCCATCAACCCGTCGCTGTACCCGAAGATGCCCTACGACGCCGTCAAGGACTTCGCGCCCGTCACGCTGGTGGCCGGCGTGCCCAACGTGGTGGTGATGAACCCGGCCTCGGCGCAGAAGTACGGTGTCAACAACGTGGCCGACCTCATCCGCGCAGCCAAGGCCAACCCGGGCAGGCTGAACGTGGCCAGCTCGGGCAACGGCACCAGCATCCACCTGGCCGCCGAGCTCTTCAAGAGCCTGACCGGCACCTTCATGCTGCACCTGCCTTATCGCGGCAGCGGCCCGGCGCTGATCGACCTGATGGCCGGCAACGTCGACCTGATGTTCGACAACCTCCCGAGCGCCATGCCGCACATCAAGAGCGGCAGGCTCAAGGCGCTGGCCGTGACCAGCGGCCAGCGATCGCAGGCCCTGCCCGACCTGCCCACCGTGGCCGAGGCCGGCGGCCCGCTGCTGCGCAACTATGAGGCCAGCTCGTGGTTCGGCCTGCTCGCACCAGCCGGCACGCCGATCGACATCGTCAGCCGTGTGCAGCAGGAAACCGCCAAGGCCCTGGCCACGCCGGCCATCAAGGAACGGCTGCTGGCGCAGGGCGCCATCCCGAGCGGCATGAGCCCGGCCGACTTCGCCAGGTTCATCGACGCCGAAACCAGGAAGTGGGCGGTGGTGGTGAAGGCCTCAGGCGCGAAAGTCGACTGAGCGACCGAGAATGTTGCCAGCGCGCTGGCATCATCGCGGGCTGAACAGGAGCCCCACTTATGTGCGCCAGCAAGGTGGCCGAAGGCAAGCAGCGCGGATGGATCATTCCCATCGGCGGTGCTGAAGAAAAAGAGAACGCGCCGCAGATCCTGAACCGCTTCGTGCAGGTGGCAGGCGGGGGCCAAGCCGACATCGTTGTCATTCCCACCGCCAGCCAGCTGCGCAGCACCGGGCCGCGCTATGAACGCCTCTTCAGCGAGCTCGGCGCAGGCCGCGTCACGGCGCTGGACTTCGACACCCGGCGTGACTGCGAAGAGCCCGGCCGCCTCGAACGTCTGCAGCAGGCCAGCGGCGTGTTCTTTACCGGCGGCAACCAGCTGCGGCTGTCCACGCTGATCGGCGGCACGTCGATCGCGAAGATGGTGCGCCAGATGAACGCTGGCGGCGTGGCCGTCGCCGGCACCAGCGCCGGCGCGGCCTTCATCAGCGAACACATGATCGCCTTCGGAGACGAGGGCAGCACGCCCGTTGCCGGCAGCGTGCGCCTGGCCGCGGGCCTGGGGCTGACCAACCGCTTCATCATCGACCAGCACTTTCGCCAGCGCGACCGCCTGGGGCGGCTGCTCACCGCACTGGCCTACAACCCGTTCGCTGTGGGCATCGGCCTGGACGAAGACACCGCGGCCTTCATCGCGCCCGACAACACCGTGCACGTGGAAGGCTCGGGCGGCATCACCGTGGTCGACGCCGCCGAGGTGCAGTTCAGCAGCATGGACGCCGTGGGCGAAGGCCGGCCGGTGTGCCTGCTGGGCGTGAAGCTGCACATCCTGACGCAGGGCGCCACCTTCAACCTGCACACGAGGCTGGCCGACGCCGGCTGCCTGCATCAGCCCAAGACTTGAGGCCATGGCCGACAATGCGGTGCACCCTGCGCCCCTGTTGTTGGAAGGAGCCCCCGTGAAGACCTTGGACGAGATGTTGAGCCGGCGGCTGCTGTCGCACGAACAGCATCAGGCCATAGGCGCCTACATCGCGCAGGCGCGCACACCCGAGGCCATCATGGACATGCCCGAACCGCTGTGGCGTGCGCTCTCTCTGGCCAGCGTGCTGATGAACTTGGACGCCGACTTGCTGCAGCCGCCGCTCTTCGAAGCCTGAGCCGCGGCTCGGAATCGGCGTCGCTCAACGCGCAGCGCTCGCGCTGCAGCAGGTCATCAAAACCACATCCACATGCGCCGCAGCCATGCAGGCAAGCGAAGGCGCGCGGTGTCGGGACGGTAGTGCTGGCGCAGGGCGGGGTGCATGACGGGCCTTTCGGGGCTGAAGGCTGTGCGGGATGAACACAGGACTGCAACAACTGTATACGTGCACAGTACTGTGCGCAAGCACAGCCTCTCCGTCTAACCATTGTTTTGCGCCGCTCAGGGGCGCAGCGCTTCCAGCGCAGCCGCCACCACGGCCTGCGCATCCACCTCGAAGTAGCGGCGCAGTGCCTGGCGCGTGTCGCTGCGGCCGAAGCCGTCGGTGCCCAGCGTCACCAGCCTGGCATCCACGTATTCGGCGATGAGCTGCGGCCAGGCGCGCACGTAATCGCTGGCCGCAACGATGGGCGCCGGCCCGGCCAGCAGGCGCTGCACGTGGCTGACGCGGCGCTGTCCTTGCGCTGGTTGCGCTGGTTGCGCTGGTTGCGCTGCATGCGCTGGTTGCGAATCTGGCAGCGGCTCGCTGCGGTCCAGCCGCTGCAGTTCACGCGCCTCGCGCGCCAGTTCGCTGTAGCTCGTGGCGCTGAACACTGCGGAGGTGATGCCGTGCGCGTCATGCAGTTGCTGCGCGGCCTTCAGCACTTCGCGCAGGATGGCGCCAGAGCCCAGAAGGCGCACTTTCGCCGGCCCTGGCCCGAAGCTCTGCAGCTTGTACAAACCCTGCAGCAGATCGTCACGCGCGCTCTCGCGCAGGCTGGGCATGGCGTGGTTCTCGTTGCCCATCACCACGTAATGAAACTCGTCTTGCTGCTGCACCAGCATGCGGTTCATCGCATGGTCCAGGATCACGGCCAACTCGCCGGCAAAAGCCGGGTCCCAGGCGACGCAATTCGGCACCGTGCTGGCCACCAGCAGGCTGCTGCCGTCCTGATGCTGCAGGCCTTCGCCGCCCAGCGTGGTGCGGCCTGCAGTGGCGCCGAAGAGCAAGCCGCGTGAGCGTTGGTCGGCCGCAGCCCAGATGAGGTCGCCCACACGCTGGAAGCCGAACATCGAGTAGTAGATGTACACCGGCAGCATCGGCAGGCCGTGCACGCTGTAGCTGGTGGCCGCGGCGATCCAGCTGCTGAGCGCGCCCGCTTCGTTGATGCCTTCTTCCAGCAGCTGACCGTCGCGCGTCTCGCGGTAGTACAGCATCGTCTCGCGGTCTTCGGGCTCGTACTGCTGGCCCTCGGGCGCGTAGATGCCGATCTGGCGGAAGAGGTTGGCCATGCCGAAGGTGCGCGCCTCGTCGGCCACGATGGGCACGATGCGCGGGCCTAAAGCGGGGTCCTTCAGCAGGTTGCCCACCATGCGCACGGCGGCCATGGTGGTGCTCATCTCCTTGCCTTCCGCCTGAAGGGCAAAGGCACCCCAGGCCGCCAGCGGCGGCACCGGCAGCACCGGCGCCTGCGCATTGCGCAGCGGCAACGGGCCGCCCAGGGCCTCGCGGCGCGCATGCAGGTAACGCATCTCGGGGCTGTCGTCAGCAGGCTTCAAGAAACGCAGCGCGGCCACGTCGTCGTCACTCAGCGGCAGCGCGAAGCGGTCGCGGTAGGCCTTGACGGCTTCACGGTCCAGCTTCTTGGCCTGG
>JBBSCV010000369.1:0-3873 GCA_038249925.1 Burkholderiales bacterium | reverse complement strand
TAACGCATCAATTCCAACAGCAGTTCGTCGGCGTCTTCGTTGTCGCTGATGAACAGCAGCACGTGGTAGCCGTCCTTTTGAAGACGCTGCGACAACATCTCCAGCACCAGCGGGTAGAACAGGTTCTGCAACTGGTTGACGACGACGGCAATCATGCGGCTTGACCGTGTGGACAGCGTGCGCGCGGTGGCGTTGGGCCTGTAGCCCAGCATGCGGGCGGCCTCCAGCACCTTGGCCCGGGTTTCTTCGCTGACGCTGGCCCCCGGCGTGAAACTGCGGCTGACCGCAGACTGCGACACCGCCGCCAGACGCGCCACGTCAACCGAGGTCACGGGCCTGTTGTTCGACGCGCTCATCAGGCCGCCGTCCAGCCGCCATCGACCATCAGCGCCGACCCGGTGACGAGGGCCGACGCGTCGCTGGCCAGGAAAAGCACCGCACCCATCACGTCCTCGACTTCGCCGACACGGCCCAGCGCAATCTTGGCGCACACCTCGTCGCGAAACGCCGGCTGGGCCAGCCAGTCGTGCGTCATCGGCGTGTCGATGAAGGTCGGGCACAGGGTGTTCACGCGGATGCCGTCATGGCCCCATTCCCAGGCCAGTGCGCGGCGCAGACCTTCGACGGCGTGCTTGGTGGCGCAATACAGGCTGCGCTGCATGGCACCCACGTGGCCCATTTGCGACGAGACCAGCACGATCGAGCCCGGCAGGGCCGCAGCCTTCAGCCCGGCGGCCACTGCCGTGGCGGTGACGAAGGCCGACTCGACGTTCAGCGCCAGCAGGGCCCGCATGTCGTCGTCACTGGCCTCCAGCGCCGGCTTGGGGCGGTTGCCGCCAGCGCTGTGCACCAGCACATTGAACGGCCCGTGCGTGGCCACCGCCGCGCGCACTGCGGCCGCGTCGGTCACGTCCAGGGGCAAGGCCCAGGCGTCGTCGCCACGTTGGCGCAGGGCCTCGACCACGGCCGCGCACTCGTCGGCATGGCGCGCGGCCACCCACACCTGGGCGCCGGCCTCAGCCAAGGCACAAGCGCAGGCCAGGCCCAGGCCGCGGCTGCCGCCGGTGACCAGCGCACGCCGGCCGTCCAGCCTGAAAGAGGGCGTGCGGGGCAATTGCATCGGGCTGGGTGTGGCGCGGGCTTGGGTCCGTCGGGGCGGATGGTTCAGGCTGGTACTGGCTCGTACCAAGGCAGGTCGGGCCGGCCGCCGTAGCGCCGCACCCGCAGGTTGGCCTGCTCGCCGTGACCGGCAAAGTTTTCCATGTGGCACAGGCGCGAACAGTAGGCGCCGATCTCGGCCGACGCCGCGTCGGTGGTCACGCGCTGGAAGGTGCAGGTCTTCAGGAATTTGCCGACCCACAAGCCGCCGGTGTAGCGCGCGTTGCGGTTGGTGGGCAGCGTGTGGTTGGTACCGATGCACTTGTCGCCGAAGCTGACGTTGGTGCGCGGCCCGAGGAACAGCGCGCCGTAGTTGGTCATGCGCGCCAGGAACCAGTCGGGGTCGCGCGTCAGCACCTGCACGTGCTCGCTGGCGATGCGGTCGGCCTCGGCCAGCATCTCTTCGTCGCTGTCGCAGACGATGACTTCGCCGTGCACGGCCCAGCTTTCGCGCGCGATGCCGGCGGTGGGCAGCCGCATGAGCTGCCGCTCGACCTCGGCCATCGTGGCGCGCGCCAGGGCCTCGCTGGTGGTCAACAGCACGGCGGGGCTGGTCGGGCCGTGCTCGGCCTGGCCGAGCAGATCGACCGCACACATCTCGGCATCGACGCTGTCGTCGGCGATCAGCAAGGTCTCGGTGGGGCCGGCGAACAGGTCGATGCCGACGCGGCCGTACAGCTGCCGCTTGGCTTCGGCCACGTACATGTTGCCCGGCCCGACCAGCATGTCCACCGCTTCGATGCTGGCGGTGCCGATGGCCATGGCCGCCACGGCCTGCACGCCGCCCAGCACCAATATCCGGTCGGCGCCTGCCAGGTGCATGGCGGTCACGATGGCCGGGTGGGGCGCGCCCTGGTAGGGCGGCGCGGTGGCCACGATGCGCGGCACGCCGGCCACCTTGGCCGTCAGCACGCTCATGTGCGCCGACGCGATCAGCGGGTACTTGCCGCCCGGCACATAACAGCCCACTGCGTTGACCGGGATGTGCTTGTGGCCCAGCACCACGCCTGGCCGGGTCTCGACTTCGACGTCCTGCATGCTGGCGCGCTGGATGCGCGCGAAGTTGCGCACCTGGTCCTGCGCGAAGCGGATGTCCTCCATCTCGCGCGGCGACAGCTGCTTCATCGCCGCTTCGATCTGTGCTTGCGACAGCGTGAAGTCGGCCGGGTCCCACTGGTCGAACTGGCGCGAATAGCGGTGCACCGCATCGTCGCCCTCGGCTTCGATGGCCTTGAGGATGGTCTCGACGGTGGCGCGCACCTTGGCATCGGCCTCGGCGTGCGAGGCGGCACTCTGGCCGCGTTTGAGATGGCGTATCACGGGGCTTGCTCCTGTTCGAATGGCAAATGGTTGGTCAATGACGACGGCCGCGATTGCGGGTGGTCAGCTGAGACCTTCAGCCCGGCCAGCGCTGACGCGCCGGGTCGGTGAAGTAGCGCAGATCGTCAAGTACATCCAGCCCCGTCTGATGCAGGATGTGCAGCAGATCGATCATCACCCAGTTGTCGATGATCTTGCCGTCGCGATCGGTGCGGTACCAGTCGGCGACGCGCATCTCGACACGCCGGCCCGATGGCGCCAGGCCCAACCACTGGCCGCCCAGGTGGGTGCCGCAAAGCGAAGGCCAGCCAGATGTGACGGCAAAGTGGCCATCGCCCAGACGGATGTAATGGCCGGGCGCGTCCTCGGGGCCCGCGTGGTCGCGCGCGATGCCCTCTCGGTCGGGGAAGGCCTGGATGAACAAGGCGCCGTGGTATTCCAGAAAGCCGCGTTGCCCGCGGCTGCTGCCGATACCAGCGGGGCCGTACCACATCATGTTGCGGTGCCAGTGCGGGCTGTGGCGGCTGCGTGTGGCGCCCAGGTTCTTCAGCTCATCGCCTTTGGCCAAACCGAGCTGCATTTCGCGCACCGCGGCCAGTGTGGTGGCGCCGAGTTCGGCGTCCACGCTCTCGCCGGTGGCGCCGCTGTCGCAGGGCGGGAACGCCCAGGCCTCGGCTGAGCCAGGCATGCGGCGAAACGGGTAATGACCGGCCTGGCGCATCAGGTCCACGATGTCCAGCAGCACGTAGACCTTGGCGATGCGCCCTTCTCTGACGACGGCGTTGATGCCCAGCCGCAGCGTGCACAGACCGTGGGTCGGCGGAATGCCGAGCCATGACTTGCTCAGGCTGCCCATCAGCACGCCCCAGGCGCTGACGCAATCGCGGCCTTCGTATTCGCCGGCCAGCATGAAGGCCATGCGGGCTTCCCAGTCGGGGAAAGCATCACGCAGCGGTGCCCACAGTCGGGCAGCGGCCTCGGCATTGCCATGCAGGTCGTTGAAGGGATGGAAGACACGCCAGACGGCGTCGGGGTGGCAATACTCGGCCAGCGTGGTGTCGATGTCCGCGCCGTCGGATTCGGACAGGCGGCGCAACAGTTCGGCCAGCAAGCGCTTGTTCGCGGCGTGGTCGTGCATGGGTTCAGACAGCGATTCAGACTGCGGTTCAGACATGGGCTCAGACATGGGCTTAGACATGGGCTCAGACGGCAGCGGGCTTTGGGTCGGGCATCGCAGTAACGCCGGCTTTCAGCTTGCGCGCGTCGATGGCGGCCCGCGTGGTGTCGTGCGTGGCGCGGGTGACGTTGAGCATGCCGTAGAAGATGCTCGCCACCAGTCCCGGCACCACCGACAACATGTAGGCCACTGCCAGGCCCATCAGCACGGCCTCTGGC
>JBBSCV010000368.1:0-3892 GCA_038249925.1 Burkholderiales bacterium | reverse complement strand
GTAGGGCCCCAGGCGCACCCGTGTGCGCTTGCCGGCGTCGCCCTCGATGACCTGGGTGTAGGTCTGCAGGCCCAGCTTCTCGACCTTGGCGCGAGCGTCCTTCAAGGTGCGGGCATCGGTGTAGGCGCCCACCTGCACGACGAAACGGCCGGCCGCTGCGGGTACCGAAGTGGCGACCGAGCCTCCACCCGCCAGCAAGGCAGCGGCGCGGGCGCTTTCGCTGCGCGCGCTTTCCGTCCGCACGGCGGCTGCGGGGGTTGCTGGCGTTGCCGCCAAGGGCGCTGGAGCAGGGGCTGCAACTGCAGGGCGGGCAGGTGCCGAAGCCGCGGCGCGTTGCGGCTCGACCGCTGCAGGGCGCGGCGGGGCAACAGCCACGGCAGGCACTGAGGGAGCAGGTTCTGCAACGGCTGGCCCTGACGAGGTGGCCGACGCTGCCTGCGGCATGAGCAACACCTCGCTGCCCGCGTCGGCCGGCAAAGTGGTCACCGGCAGCGGCCGGTAGACGGTGGCTGGCGTCGCCGCCTCAGCGCCTTCGCGCGCCGCGATCTGGATGGAGATGTCCAGCGGCAGCGGCCGCGGTTGCGTCTCGAACAGCACCGGAAAGCCCAACACGCCGACCAGCAGCAGCACCAGCGCCCCCACCAGGCGCTCGCGTGCCCGCGTGCGCGCTGCATTCACATCGTTGCTGCCCACTTCCGGCCCCGCGCCACGTGCGCGCTTGGCGGGCTTTGGCACCGTACGCAGGGGCTCTGCTTCGGGCTTGGCGCGGAAGAAGGGAAAACGCATGCGGTGAGGCTTGGGTGCGGGTGCGGGTGCGGGGGGGTTCGACAACCGGGGGCAAATGAGGCGGGGCACCGAGCCCCGCGCTTCAAGCGACGTGGGCCGCGCCGAGGCGGGGCAAACCGTCCTTCAGAACGCCCCCCACGGCGTAGAAAGAACCGAAGACGACGATTCTATCGGCGCGTTCGGCCGTGGCCGCCGCGGTGGCCAGGCCAGCGGCCGGGCTGTCGTGGGTGTGCACGGCCACCGGCTCGCCCGCGCGCCCGGCCACGGCTTCGCGGACAAGGGCCGCCAGTTCCTCCGCACCGGCTGCGCGCGCCGTGGGCAAGGCGCAGCAGTGCCACACATCCACCAGCGGCGCCATGCGGGCCAGCAGGCCGGGGATGTCCTTGTCGCGCATGGCGCCGAAGACAGCATGTGTGCGTGGAAAATAGCCCATCGCATCGAGGTTCAGCGCCAAGGCGGCCACGGCCTGCGGGTTGTGCGCGACGTCCAGCACCAGCGCCGGCTGGCCCGGCACGACCTGAAAACGCCCCGGCAGCTCCACCATCGCAAGCCCGGTGCGTATGGCCTGGGCATTGATGGGCAAGCGTTCACGCAAGGACTCCAGCGCCGCGATGGCGCCGGCCGCATTCAGCAGTTGGTTGGCGCCGCGCAGCGCCGGGTAGGACATGCCGTGATAGCGCCTGCCGCGCCCCGCCCAGCCCCATTGCTGGCGGTCGCCCGTGTGATTGAAATCGCGCCCGACCAGCCACAGGTCGGCACCGATGCTCTCGCCGTGCTTGACGACGCTGGCAGGCGGCAGCGGGTCGCTCACCACACACGGTTTTCCGGGCCGCATGATCTGCGCCTTCTCCAGACCGATGCTCTCGCGGTCAGGGCCCAGCCACTCCATGTGGTCGAGGTCGATGCTGGTGATGACGGCGCAGTCGGTGTCGAAGGCGTTGACACTGTCATAGCGCCCGCCCATGCCCACTTCCAGGATGATCACGTCGACCTCGGCTTGCGACAGCAAACGCACGATGGCCAGCGTGCTGAACTCGAACTGCGTCAGCGTGATGTCACCGCGCACGGCTTCCACAGCGGCGAAATGCGGCACCAGGTCGTCGGCCGCCACCGGCGCGCCGTTGAGGCGGCAACGCTCTTCGAAATGCACGAGTTCTGGCTTCTGATAGAGCCCCGTGCGATAGCCGGCATGCCGCGCGATGCTCTCGAGCATGGCGCAGGTGCTGCCCTTGCCGTTGGTGCCGGCCACGGTGATGACGGGCGCCGAGAACCGGATGTCCAGCCGGCGCGCGACCTCGACGGTGCGCTCCAGCGACAGGTCCATCTTCTTCGGATGCATGGCCGCGCTATGCGCGAGCCATTCCGCCAGCGACGCAGGCGTGCTCAAGCTACGGCATCAGCGCTCTGGCGCTGCAGCATGGCCAGCAAACGCGCCACCGTGGCGCGCATCTGGCGGCGGTCGATGATCATGTCCAGCGCGCCCGTGGTGAGCAGGAACTCGCTGCGCTGGAAACCTTCGGGCAGCTTCTCGCGCACGGTGTTCTCGATCACGCGCGGGCCGGCAAACCCGATCAGCGCGCGCGGCTCGGCAATGACGACATCACCGACGAAAGCAAAGCTGGCCGAAACGCCGCCCATCGTGGGGTCGGTGAGCACGCTGATGTAAGGCAGCTGCGCTTTCGCCAGGCGCGTCAGCGAGGCGTTCGTCTTGGCCATCTGCAGCAGGCTCAAGAGGCCTTCCTGCATGCGCGCACCGCCGGTGGCGGTGAAGCTGATGAACGGCAGCTTCTGCTCGAGCGCGGCTTCGACGCCGCGCACAAAACGCTCGCCCACCACGCTGCCCATGCTGCCGCCCATGAACTCGAACTCGAAGCAGGCCGCCACCACGGGCACGCTCATCACGGCGCCGCCCACCACCACCAATGCGTCGGTCTCGCCAGTGGCCTCGAGCGCGGCCTTCAGGCGCTGCGGGTACTTCTTGCTGTCCTTGAATTTCAGTGCGTCGATGGGCATCACTTCCTGCCCGATCTCCCAGCGGCCTTCGGGGTCGAGGAAGGCATCCAGCCGGGCGCGCGCGCCGATGCGGTGGTGGTGGTCGCACTTCGGGCAGACGTTGAGGTTCTGCTCCAAGTCGGTCTTGTAGAGCACGGTCTCACACGACGGGCACTTGATCCACAGGCCCTCGGGCACGACACGGCGTTCGGCCGGGTCGGTAGGCTGGATCTTCGGGGGCAGCAGTTTTTCCAGCCAGCTCATGCAGTCACCTCGTTTTCGTCCAGGGCCGCGCGGATTTCAGCCATGAAAGCGCGGGCCGCGAGAGGCGCATTGTCGCGCGTCTCGGTTTCCAGAATCTGGATCAGTCGCGAGCCGATGACCACGGCATCGGCCACCGCGCCCAAGGTCTTGGCGGTGACCGCATCGCGAATGCCGAAGCCCACGCCCACCGGCACGCTGACATGGCGGCGGATGCGCGGCAGCATCTCGGCCACCGCCGCCGTGTCCAGGTGGCCGGCGCCCGTCACGCCTTTCAGCGACACATAGTAGACGTAGCCGCTGGCAATACGGCCCACCTGCGCCATGCGCTCGTCGGTGCTCGTGGGGGCCAGCAGAAAGATCAGGTCCAGGCCGGCGGCCTTCAGCTGTTCGGCAAAGCCCTCGCATTCTTCGGGCGGGTAGTCCACCACCAGCAGACCGTCGACACCCGCCTCTCGCGCATCGGTGACGAAGCGGCCCCGGCCCACGCGGTGGTCGTAGGCTTCCACAGGGTTGGCATAGCCCATCAGCACCACGGGCGTGGTGGTGTTGGTCTTGCGGAAAGCACGCACCATGTCCAGCACCTGCGGCGTGCCGATACCGCGCGCCAACGCGCGTTCGCCCGCCTTCTGGATGACGGGGCCGTCGGCCATGGGGTCGCTGAATGGCACGCCCAGCTCGATGATGTCGGCGCCGCCTTCGGCCAGCGCCTGCATGATCTGCGGCGTGAGGTCGGCGTAGGGGTCGCCGGCAGTGACGTAGGGAATGAGCGCCGTGCGGCCCTGGGCCTTCAGTGCAGCGAGCGTGGCAGGAATGCGGCTCATGGCTGCCCGCCTTTCACGCTCTGCCCGCG
>JBBSCV010000367.1:0-3964 GCA_038249925.1 Burkholderiales bacterium | reverse complement strand
TCGCGCTGCCTGCAGTTCAACCTGCGGCCGATGGCGCCGCAGACCGTGCGTGATCACCTTCAGCGGGTTCTGGAGGCTGAAAATGTGCCGGCAGACGCGGGTGCCCTTCGCCTGCTGGGCCGCGCGGCGCGGGGTTCGATGCGCGACGGTCTCTCGCTCACCGACCAGGCCATTGCCTATGGCGGCGGCCAGTTGCAGGAAGACGTGGTGCGCACCATGCTGGGCAGCGTCGACCGCGGGCACGCACGCGCGCTGGTGCAAGCCCTGGCCGCGCGCGACGGCTCCGCCGTACTGGCCTCGGTGGACGGCCTGCGTGGCCTGGGCCTCAGTGCTGCCGGCACGCTGGAAGAGATGGCCGGCTTGCTGCAACAGATGGCCGTGGAGCAAACCGTGCCGGGCGCGCTGGACGACCAGGACCCCGACACCGAAGACGCCAGGGCCATGGCCGCTGTGCTCGCTGCCGACGAGACGCAGCTGCTCTACAGCATGGTGCTGCACGGCCGCGAAGAACTGGGGCTGATGAGCGACGAATATGGCGCGCTGACCATGGTGCTGCTGCGCTTTCTGGCCTTTCCGGCGGGCCGCGCTGCAGCACGCTCCCCGGCGACCCCACCTGAGATGGCGAGTGAGACGGCTCGTGAGGCCGCACGGGGGTCGGCGCGTGAGGCTACGCGCACCGCACCGCTGCGCGCACCGTCGCCGCCCGCCGTGACCGTGCCGCTGCCGACCCTGGCGCGCGTGCCTGTACCGCCGGCGACGCGTCCGGCTGCCGCGTCACCGGCGCCGTGGGAGGAAGCACCGGTCAGCGCACCGCCGTATGCGAGTGAACCCTCCGCCGCAGCAGCAGTCGACCGCGTCTGGGGCGACCGCTGGTACGCCATCACCCGCCCGCTGTGCGAAGACGGCACGCTCAGCGCACTGGCGCGCGAACTCGCCCTGCAGGGCGGCCTGGAAGGCGTGGACGACAGCACCGAGCCGCCGACCTGGCGTGTGCGCGTGGAACGCGAGACACTGCGCAACCCGATGCTGCGCGAGAAGGTGGCTGCAGTGCTGGGCGCCGCGCTGGGCCACGCCCTGCAGCTGGAGCTGCTGGCCGGCACGCCTGAAGACACCCCTGCCAAACGCGACGCCGCCGAACGCGAGCGCCGCCAGGCCGCTGCCGAGGCCGCCATTCACGCCGACCCGGTGGTGCGCGAACTGCTGTCGCAATTCAAGACCGCGCGCATCGTGCCCGGCTCGATCAAACCACTTTGAAACCAAGGACCGCACCATGATGAAGGGCCAACTCGCCGGGCTGATGAAGCAGGCGCAAGCAATGCAGGACAACATGAAGAAGGCGCAGGACGAACTGTCACTGATCGAGGTCGAGGGCCAGAGCGGCGCCGGCCTCGTGAAGGTGACCATGACCTGCAAGCACGACGTCAAGCGCGTCACCATCGATGCCAGCCTGCTGGCCGATGACAAGGACATGCTGGAAGACCTGGTGGCCGCCGCCTTCAACGCTGCCGTGCGCCGCGCCGAAGAGGTCAGCGCCGAGAAGATGGGCAAGCTCACCGCCGGCATGCCGATGCCGCCGGGGATGAAGTTCCCGTTCTGAGGCTCGGCTTCAGGTTCCCCTTCTGAGCCCTGCAGCGCATTGGCCGAACCCGCTCTCGATGGCCTGATCGACGCTTTGCGCCGGCTGCCCGGCGTGGGCGTGAAGTCGGCACAACGCATGGCCTTCCACCTGCTGCAGCACGACCGCGACGGCGCGCGCCGCCTGGCCACTGCATTGAATGATTCCGTGCAGCGCATGCGCCATTGCCAGTGCTGCAACACCTTCACCGAAGCCGAGACCTGCCGCACCTGCGAAGACCCGCGCCGCGAAAGACAGCTGCTGTGCGTGGTGGAAACGCCAGCCGACCAGGCGGCGCTGGAGCGCAGCGGCAGCTACAAGGGCCTCTACTTCGTGCTGATGGGCCGCATCAGCCCGCTGGACGGCGTGGGCGCGGGTGACATCGGCGCCGCCCGCCTGCTGGAGCGCGCTGCCGATGGCGTGGTGCAGGAAGTCATTCTGGCGACCGGCTTCACCGCAGAAGGCGAGGTCACGGCGCACGCGCTGGCCACAGCGCTGAAGGCCCGGGGATTGAAGGTCACGCGCCTGGCGCGCGGTGTGCCGGCGGGGAGTGAACTCGAGTATGTGGACCTTTCGACCATCGCCCACGCGATGGGTGACCGGCGCTGACGGCCGGCGCGCGGCGCGCAGCCTCGCTGCACAGCTGTGCCTGCTGGCCTGGCCGTTGCTGGCCTGGGGGCAGGGCGGCTGGCTGGAAGGCGCGCGGCCGGCACCCGTGGCGCATCAAGCGGTGGCGTTGCTGGAAGCGGCGGCCAGCCATGGCCTGGCGCCTGAAGACTACGGTGCTGGCGCGCTGCGGGCCGCAGTGGTGGCGGCGGAACAAGGTCCGCCCGCATCGCCAGTGCAGGCCGCACAGCTGGCAAGTGCGCTGGACGCCGCGTGGCTGCGTTACCTGCAGCACCTGTACGCAGGAAGGATCGACCCCCGCCTGGCCCACCAGCGTGTGCCGCTGCCTGAGCCTGCGCGCTTTGACGCCGCCAGCGCGCTGCATGAAGCCCTGGCCAGCGGCCGTCTGGACATGGCCGTGGCCGCGGCGGCGCCGCGTCTGCCGCAATACGAAGCCCTGCGCCGGGCTCTGGCGCGCTACCGAGAACTCGCCGACCAGCCGGCCTGGGGGCAGCGCCTGCCTGCGCTGCCGCCCGCAGCCGTGCGCGGCCGCACTGCGGTGCTTGAGCCCGGGCAAGCCTGGGCAGGGCTCGATGCGCTGGCGCTGCGCCTGCGCCTGCTGGGCGATCTGCTGCCAGAGGCCGGAGCCGCCCGCGCGGCGCAGCCGCCGCAGGCCGCCGTCTATGAAGGTGCCCTGGTCGACGCCGTCAAGGCCTTCCAGCGCCGCCACGGGCTGGTGGATGACGGCGTCATCGGCCGTGCCACCTGGCAGGCGCTGCAGGTGGCCCCGGCGCAGCGCGTGCAGCAGATCGAGCTGTCGCTGGAACGGCTGCGCTGGACACCGCTGCTGCAGGGCCCGCGCATGATCGTCATCAACGTGCCCGAGTTCGTGCTGCGCGCCTACGAGGTGCAGGACGGGCGGATACAGGCGAAGCTGGCCATGAAGGTCATCGTCGGCCGCGCCCGCGCCAGCCGCACGCCGCTGTTCAGCGAGCCGATGCGCCGCATCGAGTTCAGCCCGTACTGGAACGTGCCCGCCTCCATCGCGCGGCAGGAACTGGTGCCGCAGCTGCGCCGCAGCCCGGGCGTCTTTTCGGCCCTGGGCTATGAATTCGTCACCGGCCGGGGCGATGTCGTCACCACGCTGCGGCCGGAGCTGCTGGACGCCGTGCTGGCCGGCAACGCCCGCATCCGCCAGCGCCCCGGCGCGAAGAACGCGCTGGGCGACATCAAGTTCGTGTTTCCCAACAACGACGCCATCTATCTGCACCACACGCCGGCGGTCGACCTGTTCCAGCGTGACAGGCGCGACTTCAGCCACGGCTGCATTCGCCTGGAAGACCCGCTGGCGCTGGCGCGCTTCGTGCTGGCCCGGCAGACTGACTGGCCCGAGGAGCGCATCCGTGCGGCCATGGCGGCTGGCAGCATGTCGCAGCTGGTGCTGGACGAGCCCTTGCCAGTGCTCATCACCTACGGAACGGCCCTCGTGGTGCAGGGCCAGGTGCATTTCTTCGACGACATTTATGGCTACGATGCCGTGCTCGACCGTGCCTTGCGCCAGCAACGCCTGCCGCCACTGCCCAGCCCGACCGTGCCATGACCCAGCCCTCTTCGCTTCACCGTCGCCACCTGCTGCGCCACTGCGCACGCGCGGCTGCATGGGCGTTGCCGGGCTGCGCCGGGCTGGCGGTGGCCGGGGCCGCGCAGGCCTCGGTGGCTGGTGCGGCACGGCCCGCCGAACGT
>JBBSCV010000366.1:0-3990 GCA_038249925.1 Burkholderiales bacterium | reverse complement strand
GTGCTGCTGTCGCCAGAGCGCGTGCAGTACATGGACGTGGCGCCGGCGCAGATCGTGTCGGTGGCGGCTTCGCTCGTGCCCTTCCTCGAGCACGACGACGCCAACCGCGCATTGATGGGCGCCAACATGCAGCGCCAGGCGGTGCCGGTGCTGCGCCCTGAGAAGGCACTGGTCGGAACCGGTGTCGAGCGCGTCGCCGCGGTCGACTCGGGCACTGTGGTCACGGCACGCCGAGGTGGCACCGTGGACTATGTCGACACCAACCGTATCGTGATTCGTGTCAACGACAACGAGACGGTGGCCGGTGAAGTCGGCGTCGACATCTACAACCTCATCAAATACCAGCGCTCGAACCAGAACACCAACATCCACCAGCGCGCCATCGTCAAGCGCGGCGATCAGATCGGCCGTGGTGACGTCGTGGCCGACGGTGCGTCGACAGACCTGGGCGAACTCGCCCTGGGCCAGAACATGCTGGTCGCGTTCATGCCCTGGAACGGCTACAACTTCGAAGACTCGATCCTCATCAGCGAACGCGTCGTTGCCGAAGACCGCTACACCTCGATTCACATCGAGGAACTGGTGGTCATGGCCCGCGACACCAAGCTGGGCAGCGAAGAAATCACGCGCGACATCCCGAACCTGAGCGAACAACAACTGGCGCGGCTGGATGAAAGCGGCATCGTGTACGTCGGCGCCGAAGTGAACCCCGGCGACGTGCTCGTGGGCAAGGTCACGCCGAAGGGCGAGACCACGCTGACGCCGGAAGAGAAACTTCTTCGCGCCATCTTCGGCGAGAAGGCTTCCGACGTGAAAGACACGTCGCTGCGTGTCGATCAGGGCACCAACGGCACCGTCATCGATGTGCAGGTCTTCACCCGTGAAGGCATCGTGCGCGACAAGCGTGCGCAGCAGATCATCGACGACGAGCTGAAGCGGTTCCGCCTCGACCTGAACGACCAGCTGCGCATCGTCGAGGCCGACGCCTTCGACCGTATCGCCAAGCTGCTGAATGGCAAGGTGGCCAATGGCGGCCCGAACAAGATCGCCAAGGGCACGGTCATCGACAAGGACTATCTGGCCAGCGTCGATAAATACCACTGGTTCGACATTCGCCCCGCCGAGGACGCGGTAGCCAACCAGCTCGAGAGCATCAAGAACGCCAATGACCAGACGCGCCACAGCTTCGACCTTGCCTTCGAAGAGAAGCGCAAGAAGCTGACGCAGGGCGACGAGTTGCCTGCGGGCGTGTTGAAGATGGTCAAGGTCTACCTGGCCGTCAAGCGCCGCCTGCAGCCGGGCGACAAGATGGCCGGCCGCCATGGCAACAAGGGCGTGGTCTCGAAGATCACCGCTGTCGAGGACATGCCCTACATGGCCGATGGCACGCCGGTGGACATCGTGCTGAACCCGCTGGGCGTGCCTTCGCGAATGAACGTGGGCCAGGTGCTTGAAGTTCACCTGGGCTGGGCGGGCAAGGGCATCGGCCAGCGCATCGGCAACATGCTGCAAGAGCAGGCCAAGGTCGCCGAGATCCGCAAGTTCCTGGACGAGCTCTACAACAAGAGCGGCGGCAAGACCGAGCACCTCGACGACCTGAGCGACGAGCAAGTTCTCGAAATGGCTGGCAACCTGCAGCACGGCGTGCCGTTCGCGACGCCGGTGTTCGACGGTGCGGCGGAAGAAGAAATCCGCGGCATGCTGAAGCTGGCCTACCCGGACGACATCGCTGCGATGAAGGGCCTCACGGCCACGCGCACCCAGGCCACGCTGAGCGACGGCCGCACGGGTGAGCCCTTCGAGCGCCCGGTCACGGTGGGCTACATGCACGTCTTGAAGCTGCACCACCTTGTGGACGACAAGATGCATGCACGCTCGACAGGTCCATACAGTCTCGTGACGCAGCAGCCTTTGGGCGGCAAGGCGCAGTTCGGCGGCCAGCGCTTCGGCGAAATGGAAGTCTGGGCGCTGGAAGCCTACGGCGCTTCGTACATCCTGCAGGAAATGCTGACCGTCAAGTCCGACGATGTGAACGGCCGCACCAAGGTGTACGAAAGCATCGTCAAGGGCGAGCACGCCATCGAAGCCGGCATGCCGGAATCGTTCAACGTCCTGGTCAAGGAGATTCGTTCCCTTGGCATCGACATTGAACTTGAGCGCAATTAAAGGAGCAGATGCATGAAGGGACTACTCGACCTATTCAAGCAATTCACCCCGGACGAGCATTTCGATGCCATCCGGATCGGCCTGGCGTCACCCGAGAAGATTCGCTCGTGGTCGTTCGGCGAGGTGAAGAAGCCCGAGACCATCAACTACCGCACCTTCAAGCCTGAACGCGACGGTCTGTTCTGCGCCAAGATCTTCGGGCCCATCAAGGACTACGAATGCCTGTGCGGCAAGTACAAGCGCCTGAAGCACCGCGGTGTGATCTGCGAAAAGTGCGGCGTTGAAGTCACGCAGACCAAGGTGCGCCGCGAGCGCATGGGTCACATCGACCTGGCCGCGCCTTGCGCGCACATCTGGTTCCTCAAGAGCTTGCCGTCACGCCTCGGCCTGGTGCTGGACATGACGCTGCGCGACATCGAGCGCGTGCTGTACTTCGAAGCGTATGTCGTGGTCGACCCCGGCATGACCCCGCTGAAGAAGTACTCGATCATGACCGAGGACGACTGGGAAGCGAAGCACACCGAGTACGGCGACGAGTTCGTCGCGCTGATGGGCGCCGAAGGCATCCGCAAGCTGCTGGAAGAGCTGGATCTGGACGTCGAGATCGACAAGATCCGCAACGACCTGACCGGTTCAGAGCTGAAGATCAAGAAGAACTCCAAGCGCCTGAAGGTGATGGAAGCCTTCAAGAAGAGCGGCATCCGCCCGCACTGGATGGTCCTGGAAGTGCTGCCGGTGCTGCCGCCCGACCTGCGGCCTCTGGTGCCGCTGGACGGCGGCCGCTTCGCGACCAGCGACCTGAACGACCTGTACCGCCGCGTCATCAACCGCAACAACCGGTTGGCCAGGCTCCTGGAGCTGAAGGCGCCGGAAATCATCGTGCGCAACGAAAAGCGCATGCTGCAGGAAGCCGTGGACAGCTTGCTGGACAACGGCCGTCGCGGCAAGGCGATGACGGGCGCGAACAAGCGCGCGCTGAAGTCGCTGGCCGACATGATCAAGGGCAAGAGCGGCCGCTTCCGCCAGAACCTGCTGGGCAAGCGCGTCGACTACTCGGGCCGTTCGGTCATCGTCGTCGGCCCCACTCTGAAGCTTCATCAGTGCGGCTTGCCCAAGCTGATGGCCATCGAGCTGTTCAAGCCTTTCATCTTCTCGCGCCTGGAGGCGATGGGCATCGCCACCACCATCAAGGCGGCGAAGAAGGAAGTCGAGAGCGGCACGCCGGTGGTGTGGGACATCCTTGAAGAAGTCATCAAGGAACACCCGGTGCTGCTGAACCGCGCACCCACGTTGCACCGCCTGGGCATCCAGGCGTTCGAGCCGGTGCTGATCGAAGGCAAGGCCATCCAGCTGCATCCGCTGGTGTGCTCGGCCTTCAACGCCGACTTCGACGGCGACCAGATGGCCGTGCACATTCCGCTCTCCATCGAAGCCCAGATGGAAGCCCGCACGCTGATGCTGGCGTCCAACAATGTGCTGTTCCCTGCCAACGGTGAACCGTCGATCGTGCCGTCGCAAGACGTGGTGCTGGGCCTGTACTACGCCACCCGCGAGCGCATCAACGGCAAGGGCGAAGGCATGGTCTTCATGGACCTGCTGGAACTGCAGCGCGCGCTGGACAACGGCGTGGTCGAGGTCACGGCCAAGATCGCCGTGCGCCTGACCGAGTGGGTCAAGAACGCCGAGACCGGCGAGTTCGTCGCCAACACGCAGCTCGTGGACACGACGGTCGGCCGCGCGCTGCTGTCGGAAATCCTGCCCAAGGGCCTGCCGTTCAGCAACATCAACAAGGCGCTGAAGAAGAAGGAGATCTCGCGTCTCATC
>JBBSCV010000365.1:0-4012 GCA_038249925.1 Burkholderiales bacterium | reverse complement strand
TCGCTGGCAGAAAGTCTTCGTGAATAGGCAGCACATGCCGACGCGGGTTCGCATGACGATTCCGCCCCTTGGGGTCCAACAGCGTCAATGTGGCGCCGGAAACATCCACAAGCCGCGGCGTCAGGCGCAGGACCTGTGTGGGTCGCTGACCACCGAGATACATGCACGCCATCAAGGCGTCCCTGGCGGGGCTGCCGATCGCAGCTTCCAAGCGGCGCCAGAACGCACGAAGCTCCGGAAGGGTCAGTGCGCGGTCCAGCGCCTTCGAGAACTGAGCCAGGCTTGGCAGCCGGTCGGCGGGGTTGACCTGAATGTCGAATGCCGTCAGCGCTTCAGGCACATCGGGTCAAGCCCCGCCCGCATGGCCATGCTGAAAGCCGCGCGCAGGTAGGCTCTCAACTTTGCCGCTGTCCGCCCTTTGCCGGCTTCGATCAGTCGTGCCAACACATCGCGCAGCTCCTCAGCCTTGGTCTGTCCTGCCGGGCGATGGCCAGCTTCGGAAAAGGTCCACGGACGTGGAGCTCGAAGATCGACTGCGCGTCGTAGTGCGACTCCCGCCCCTGTAAGGTGCCGACGTAGACGCGATACGAGAGGACGCGCATCTGCGTGGGAAGACAGAAGCCAAGTCGGCCAACGCCAACGGTGGTTTTCCCCACTTTTTCCCCACCACAAACGAGAACGCCACCTCGAGGGTGGCGCAAGTCGTTGATTCTTTTAGTGAATCTTGGTGGGCGGTGCAGGGCTTGAACCTGCGACCCCTGCCGTGTGAAGGCAGTGCTCTACCGCTGAGCTAACCGCCCGAGCCGACGACGCCAAAGTGCTTCGTCGTTCAGTAAGCCCGAAATTATGCCATCACTTTTTCAGCTGTTGCTGGCGACGCGTACTCTGGGATCATGCGCCACAGCGACTGGCCGGCGCAGGCTTTATCCAGGTCGGCCAGCATCGCTTCGTGCGCAGCGCGCTCATCTGCGTTGGCGCAATGCACAGCCAGCACCAACTGGCTCAGCTCGATGGCCTGCTGTTGTGCAGGGCCGCTGTGGCTGCCCTGGCCCGCCTCGTCGACAACCAGCAT
The DNA here is from genome assembly GCA_038249925.1 of Burkholderiales bacterium. Lineage (GTDB taxonomy): Bacteria > Pseudomonadota > Gammaproteobacteria > Burkholderiales > Burkholderiaceae_C > Rubrivivax. The sequence continues at coordinate 2,940 of JBBSCV010000365.1, read as the reverse complement.
GCCCTGGCCCCGGGTCATGCGCAGGTACACCTCGGCCAGCAAGCCGGCGTCGAGCAGTGCGCCGTGCAGTTCGCGCTGGCTGTTGTCCACCTCGAGCCGCTTGCACAGCGCGTCCAGGCTGTTGGCCTTGCCCGGGAACATCTCGCGAGCCATCAGCAGGCTGTCGCTGACCTGGGCCACGCCGGCCACGAATTTCGGCTTGCCCAGACGCTTGAACTCGGCGTCGAGAAAAGCGACGTCGAAGGCCGCGTTGTGGATGATGATTTCGGCACCGCCTACGAACTCGAGCAGCTCGTCGACGATGGCTGCGAACGCCGGCTTGTCGGCCAGGAAATCGTCGGTGATGCCGTGGACGCGCACGGCGTCCGGGTGGCTGCTGCGCTGAGGGTTCACGTAGTGGTGCAGCGTGCGGCCGGTATGCCGACGGTTGTCGAGTTCGATGCAACCGATCTCGATGATGCGGTCGCCGTCGGCAGCCGACAGTCCCGTGGTTTCGGTGTCCAGGAAGATCTGCCTCATGACGGTTTGCCTCGCGTGTTCACGGCCCCCGGCTGCCGGCCGAACCACCACCAAAGCCCGGCGCCGCCGATGATCATCGGCAGGCACAGCCACTGGCCCATGCTCATGCCCAGCGCCAAGAGGCCGAGAAAGCTGTCGGGCTCGCGGAAGTACTCGGCTATGAAGCGCAACAGGCCGTAGCCGAAGACAAAGGCCGCCGCCACCTGGCCTGTGGCGCGTTCACGCCGGCCGTACAGCCACAACAGAACGAACAGCAGCAGCCCTTCCAGCGCCGCCTGGTACAACTGCGACGGGTGTCGCGCAAAGCTCTCGCCGCTCTGCGGGAAGACCATGGCCCAGGGCAGCGACGGGTCGGCCTGGCGGCCCCAGAGTTCACCGTTGATGAAGTTGCCCACGCGCACCGCGGCAATGCCGGTCGGCACACACGGCGCCACCACGTCCATCACCTCGAGAAAACGGCGCTGGCGCGCACGCGCGAAAAGCGCCATCGCCGTGATGACGCCCAGCAAGCCGCCATGGAAGGCCATGCCGCCCTTCCACACCATGAAAATTTCCAGCGGGTTGGCCAGGTAATAGCCGGGCTTGTAGAAAAGGCAGTAACCCAGCCGCCCACCGATAATGACGCCGAGCACACCGTAAAAGAGCATGTCTTCCACATCGCGCCGCTGCCAGCCGCGGCTGGCGTATTGCGGTTTCGCCACGCGCCGAGCGGCCAAAAAGAGGAAGAGGCCGAAGGCGACGAGGTAGGTCAGTCCATACCAGTGGATGCTGACGGGCCCCAAAGACAGGGCCACAGGGTCGAATTGCGGATGCACGAGCATCGATGAGGTCCTTGTGTGAAGCAGCGATTGTCCATGCCCGGCGACCGATAATGCGCAGCGTCGAAACCCGGAGCCCCGCATGAGCATCAACCGCCGCAGCAAGAGCATCACCGAAGGCGTGGCGCGCGCGCCCAACCGCAGCATGTACTACGGCATGGGCTACACCGAAGGCGACTTCGGCAAGCCGATGATCGGCGTGGCCAACGGCCACAGCACCATCACGCCCTGCAACAGCGGCCTGCAGAGGCTGGCCGATGCGGCCGTGGTGGCGCTGAAAGAGGCCGGCGCCAACCCGCAGATTTTCGGCACGCCCACCATCAGCGACGGCATGGCCATGGGCACCGAGGGCATGAAGTACAGCCTGGTCAGCCGCGAGGTCATCGCCGACTGCGTGGAAACCTGCGTCGGCGGCCAGTGGATGGATGGCGTGCTGGTCATCGGCGGCTGCGACAAGAACATGCCCGGCGGCATGATGGGCATGCTGCGCGCCAACGTGCCGGCCATCTACGTCTACGGCGGCACCATCCTGCCGGGCCGCTACAAGGGACAAGACCTGAACATCGTCAGCGTGTTCGAGGCCGTCGGCCAGTTCAGTGCCGGCAAGATGACGGAAGAGGATTTCGTCCAGATTGAGCGCCTTGCCATCCCCGGCAGCGGTAGTTGCGGCGGCATGTACACGGCCAACACGATGAGCTCGGCTTTCGAAGCGCTGGGCATGAGCCTGCCTTTCGCGTCGACGATGGCCAACGTCGAAGAGCCCATCGTGGTGCACACGGCAGATGCGGCCCGCGCGCTCGTGAACGCGGTGAAGCTGGACCTGAAGCCGCGCGACATCGTCACGAAGCAAAGTATTGAAAACGCGGTGGCCGTGATCATGGCCATCGGCGGCAGCAGCAATGCCGTGCTGCACTTCCTGGCCATTGCCCATGCCGCCGGGGTCGAGTGGACGATCGACGACTTCGAGCGCGTGCGCCGCAAGGTGCCGGTGCTTTGCGACCTGAAGCCGAGCGGACGCAACCTGGCCATCGACCTGCACCGCGCAGGCGGCATTCCCGCGGTGATGAAGGCGCTGCACGACGCCGGCTTGCTGCATGGCGACTGCATGACCATCACCGGCAAGACGGTGGCCGAGAACCTGGCCGACATTCCGCCTCTGCGCGCCGACCAGGACGTTATCCGGCCCGTCTCGAACCCGGTCTATGCCGAAGGCCACCTCGCCATCCTGAAGGGCAACCTCAGCCCCGAGGGCAGCGTGGCCAAGATCACCGGGTTGAAGAACCCCGTCATCACCGGCCCGGCGCGCGTGTTCGACGACGAGCAAAGCGCGCTGGCCAAGATCATGGCGGGCCAGATCGTCGCCGGAGACGTGATGGTGCTGCGCTACCTGGGCCCCAAGGGCGGGCCGGGCATGCCTGAGATGCTGGCGCCGACAGGGGCGCTGATCGGCCAGGGTCTGGGCGAGAGCGTAGGTCTGATCACCGATGGCCGCTTCAGCGGCGGCACCTGGGGCATGGTGGTGGGCCACGTGGCGCCGGAAGCCTTTGCCGGCGGCCTGATCGCCCTGGTGCATGAAGGCGACAGCATCACCATCGATTCGCGC
>JBBSCV010000364.1:0-4070 GCA_038249925.1 Burkholderiales bacterium | reverse complement strand
TCATGCTGGCGCGCGGTTTGGCGGGGTCGTATTCGACGCGTGACCCGTCTTTCTTCACCACCGCGGGCAGCGCGATTTCGCTGCGCTCGTAGGTGGTGAAGCGCTTCTCGCAGTGCAGGCAGCGGCGCCGGCGGCGGATGACATCGCCCTCGTCGCTTTCGCGGGTCTCCACGACCTGTGTTTCTTCGTGGCTGCAGAAGGGGCAGCGCATGGCGGGGTCTTCAGGCGCTGCGCTTGCGCGGTGGCATCAGCGGTAAACGGGGAAGTCGCGCGTCAGCACGGCCACCTTGGCGCGAACGGCGGCCAGGTTCGCCTCGTCGTGCGGCTTGTCCAGCACGTCGGCAATCAGGTGCGCCGTCTGGCGCGCCTGTTCTTCCTTGAAGCCGCGCGTCGTCATGGCCGGCGTACCGAGGCGGATGCCGCTGGTCACCATCGGCTTTTGCGGGTCGTTCGGTATGCCGTTCTTGTTGCAGGTCATGTGCGCGCTGCCCAGAATGGCCTCGGCCTCTTTGCCGGTCAGGCCCTTGGGGCGCAGGTCCACCAGCATCACGTGGCTTTCGGTGCGGCCGCTCACGATGCGCAGGCCGCGCTCGATCAGCGTGTTGGCCAGCACCTTCGCGTTGGCTACCACTTGGGCCTGGTAGGCCTTGAACTCGGGCGTCAGTGCTTCGTGGAAGGCCACCGCCTTGCCGGCGATGACGTGCATCAGCGGCCCGCCCTGGATGCCGGGGAAGATGGCGCTGTTGATCTTCTTGGCGATGGCTTCGTCGTTCGTCAGGATGATGCCGCCGCGCGGGCCGCGCAGGCCCTTGTGCGTGGTGCTGGTCACCACGTCGGCGTGCGGCAGCGGGTCGGGGTAGACGCCCGCGGCAATGAGCCCGGCGTAGTGCGCCATGTCGACCATGAAGATGGCGCCGATGGACTTGGCCACCCTGGCGAAACGCTCGAAATCGATGTGCAGGCTGTAGGCGCTGGCACCCGCGATGATGAGCTTGGGCTTGTGCTCGTGGGCCAGGCGCTCCATCGCGTCGTAGTCGATGGCCTCGTTGGCATCGAGCCCGTAGCTCACCACCTTGAACCACTTGCCGCTCATGTTCAGCGGCATGCCGTGGGTGAGGTGGCCGCCTTCGGCCAGGCTCATGCCCATGATGGTGTCGCCGGGTTGCAGCAGCGCGAAGAAAACCGCCTGGTTGGCCTGGCTGCCGCTGTTGGCCTGCACGTTGGCGAAGTTGGCGCCGAAGAGCTGCTTGGCGCGTTCGATGGCCAGCGTTTCCACGACGTCGACGTGCTCGCAGCCGCCGTAGTAGCGCTTGCCGGGGTAGCCCTCGGCGTACTTGTTGGTCAGCTGGCTGCCCTGGGCCTGCATCACGGCGGGGCTGGTGTAGTTTTCGCTGGCGATGAGCTCGATGTGCTCTTCCTGGCGACGGTTCTCGGCCTGCACGGCAGCCCAGATTTCGGAGTCGATGTTGGCAAGGGTGGAGGTGGAGCGGTCGAACATGGCAGTCCTCTTCGGGGTGAAGGGCCTTCGAAGGCCGCGCTGCGTGGGCCGAAACGTGTGTTCCGCCGGCGTCGCGGTCGAGGGCTGCCCAGGCGCACGGCGGACACCGCAGCAGGGCTGCCTGCGGCCTGCGCTTCCCGGTGGTCGTCCACCTCGGGGCGGGCTTGGTGCCCGGCCCTCATCGCCAGTTGCGCAGGGTCGGCAGTGTAGCGTCGGCGGCGGCCGCCTCGACTCCTAGGCTCTTAGCGCAGCAGCGCCACCTGTTCGGCGGCAGCGGGCTTGTCGTCCAGAGCCGGAGCCTCGGCTTCCTTGACGGAAGGGGCCACCGGGAAGTTGGTGATGTTCACCGGCACGCTACGGCCTTCGGCCACGTTGCGCATGTGGGTCTGTTCCAGCAACACCCGGGCGACGTAGCCGCCGTCGGTTTCCAGCAGCGCCGCGCCGACATAGAACTTCAGGCCTTCGTTCAGCCCGCCCGCGCGGCGTATGCATTCCTTCAGCACCTGCACCCCGACGCGCAGGTTGGTGATGGGGTCGAAGGCGGCATGTTTGCCACCGAACGACTGGTACTTGTCGTCATGCACGCGCGTCATCACCTGCATCAGGCCTTGCGCGCCGACGGGACTCTGCGCGAAGGGGTTGAAGCTCGACTCCACGGCCATGATGGCCAGGATCAGCGTCGGGTCCAGGCCCGCCCGCTGCCCGATAGCCCAGGCTTCCTGCACCAGCGCGCCGATGGGCTCGGGCGCCACCTTGTAGCGGCGCGCTATCCAGGTGGTCAGCGTCGCCTGGTGGCGCGTCAGCTCTTTCAGGTCGGCTGCGGTCGCGCGGTTCACGGCATCGGGCTCGGCCACGGCCGCCAGCAGGTTGCCGCTGGCGTGTTCACGGGCCTCGTGGCGGTCTTGCAGCCATGCCAGGGCCACCACTTCCAGCTGGCCACGCACGTCGGCGCGGCCCATGGCAAACACCGTGGCGGCAATCGCCAGCAGGCCCACCATCGCCAGGGTGTTGTGGCTGATCTCCAGCAGACCGCGACCCACGTCGCCAGCGAAAACGCTGACCGACCGGGCTGCCGCGCGCGGCGCGCGGCGCAGCATGTTGAGGGCTTGCATCGTCTTGTCTCCTCTCGACCGGGTCACCCGGCGCCAGCACGGTGTGCGGCAGGGGTCCCAGTGATAATCAGCCGCCCCTGTTTGACGGGGTGGGCAGCCACGCCAGAACTGTCGAAAAACTGTGGTTCTGGGGCTGCCTGTCGTGGGGCGGTGCGGGGCTAACGCGTGGGCTCGGGGCTGTGTGGCCGGCGCCGCGGGTTAACCCTTAAAACTTGCTTCGAGCCGGATTCTATGAACGCCTTCATACCCGGTCAAGAATATCAAACAGGTCTCTAATAACCAGAACCTATGAAATACCGAGACCTCCGAGACTTCATGGCCCAGCTGGAACGGCTGGGCGAGTTGCGAAAACTGACTGATCCGGTATCACCGCACCTCGAAATGACGGCAATTGGCGACAAGCTGCTCCGTGCCGGCGGGCCCGCCGTTCTGTGCTCCCAGCCTGTCGGTTACACGATTCCTTGCTTGATCAACCTGTTCGGCACCCCCAGACGCGTGGCCCTGGGCATGGGCGCTGAAACACTTTCCGACCTTCGCGACGTCGGCCGGCTGCTCGCCAACCTGAAGGAACCCGAGCCGCCCAAGGGTCTGAAGGATGCCGGCAAGCTGCTGGCGATGGCCAAAGCGTTGTGGGACATGAAGCCTTCGGTGCAGCGCAGCGCGCCTTGCCAGGACGTGGTGCTGGAAGGCGATGAGGTGAACCTGGCCAAGCTGCCGGTGCAGACCTGCTGGCCCGGCGACGCCGGCCCGCTGATCACCTGGGGTCTGGTCGTCACGCGCGGCCCGCAAGGCGTGGTCAATCCGCGCAGCCGGCAGAACCTGGGCATCTACCGCCAGCAAGTCATCGGCAAGCGCGAAGTCATCATGCGTTGGCTGGCCCACCGCGGCGGTGCGCTCGACTTCCGCGAATTCGCGCGGGCCAACCCCGGCCAGCCCTTTCCGATGGCGGTGGCGCTGGGCGCCGACCCGGCCACCATCCTCGGCGCCGTGACGCCGGTTCCCGACACCTTGGGCGAATATCAGTTCGCCGGCTTGCTGCGCGGCAGCCGCACGGAACTGGTGGCCACAGGGGTGGGCGAGGGCGCGCTCAAGCTGAACGTGCCGGCCAGCGCAGAGATCGTGTTCGAAGGCCACATCCCGACCGCGCCGCCGGGTTTTGAAGGTGTCTCCGACCTGGGCGTGAAGCAGAAGGAAAAGAACGGCTACCTGCACGCGCTGGAAGGCCCCTTCGGCGACCACACCGGTTATTACAACGAACAAGACTGGTTCCCGGTCTTCCGCATCGGCCGCCTGACGCACCGCCGCGACCCGATCTATCACAGCACTTACACCGGCAAGCCCCCCGACGAGCCGGCCATCCTGGGCGTGGCGCTGAACGAGGTCTTCGTGCCCATCCTGCAGAAGCAGTTTCCGGAGATCACGGACTTCTACCTGCCGCCCGAGGGCTGCAGCTACCGCAT
>JBBSCV010000363.1:0-4110 GCA_038249925.1 Burkholderiales bacterium | reverse complement strand
GCTGCTGACACGCTTGCAGCCTTATCCCTTCGAGCGTTGGCGCGAACTCAGCGCAGACATCACACCGAATGCGGCCCTGCGCCCCATCAGCCTGGGCATAGGCGAACCCAAACACGCGACGCCGGCACTCATTGATGAAGCTGTGATGAAGGCGCTCCCCATGCTGGCGGCCTACCCGTCCACGCTGGGTGAGCCGGCGCTGCGCCAGGCCATCGCGGGCTGGGTGCAGCGACGCTATGCAGTGAGCGTGAACCCCGGCACGCAGGTGCTGCCCGTGAATGGCTCGCGCGAGGCGCTGTTTTCGCTGGCGCAGACCGTGCTGGACCCGGCCGAGCGCGATGCGCTGGTGGTCTGCCCCAACCCGTTCTATCAAATCTACGAAGGTGCGGCGCTGCTGGGCGGCGCGCAGACGCATTTCGTGGCCAGCGACCCCGCGCGCAATTTCGCGGCCGACTGGGGCACCGTGAGCGAAGCCACCTGGGCACGCACACGGCTGCTTTACGTGTGCTCGCCGGGCAACCCCACCGGCGCGGTGATGCCGCTGTCGGAATGGGCGACCCTCTTCGAGCGCAGCGACCGCCATGGCTTCGTGATTGCCAGCGACGAGTGCTACAGCGAGATCTATTTCCGCGACAAGCCGCCACTGGGCGCACTGCAGGCCGCGCAGGCGCTGGGCCGCGCCGACTTCAGGAACCTCATCGCGCTGACGAGCCTTTCCAAGCGCAGCAACGTGCCCGGCCTGCGTTCGGGGTTCGTCGCCGGTGATGCCGCGCTGATCAAGGCTTTTCTGCTGTACCGCACTTACCACGGCAGCGCGATGGGCGGCATGGTGCAACGCGCCAGCATCGCAGCCTGGAACGACGAGGCCCACGTGGTGGCCAACCGCGAGCTCTACCGCCAGAAGTTCGCCCAGGTCACACCAGTGCTGGCCCAAGTGCTGGACGTTCACCTGCCCGACGCCGCCTTCTACCTGTGGGCCGGCATTCCGCGTCATGAGGCCGGACGAGGCCAGCCGGGCGATGAGATCGGCTACGCCCGCGGCCTGCTCGCTCAATACAATGTGCAGGTCCTGCCCGGCAGCCTGCTGGCGCGCACCGTGGCGGGCGTCAACCCGGGCGCGGGGCGCATTCGCATGGCCCTGGTGGCTCCAGTGGCCGACTGCCTGGAAGCCGCCGAACGCATCGTCCGTTTCACCCAAGAACTCACCGAAAGCCTGCGATGAGCACCGCTCAACACCAGTCCATCATCGACCTGGCGTGGGAATCCCGCGCCGAGATCAACGCCATCAACGCACCCGAGGTGCGCGAAGCCGTCGAAGCCGTCATCGCCGACTTGAACGGCGGCCGCCTGCGCGTGGCTGAACGGCGCGGCGCCGGCGACTGGCAGGTTCACCAGTGGCTGAAGAAAGCCGTGCTGCTGAGCTTTCGTCTCAACGACAACATGGTCATGCGCGCTGGCGACCTCGGCTTCTTCGACAAGGTGAAGACCAAGTTCAGCCACCTCGACGACGCACAGATGCGCGAAGCCGGCGTGCGCGTGGTGCCACCGGCCGTGGCGCGACGCGGCAGCTACATTGCCAAGGGCGTGGTGCTGATGCCCAGCTACGTCAACATTGGTGCCTATGTCGACGAGAACACGATGGTCGACACCTGGGCCACGGTGGGCAGTTGTGCACAGATCGGCAAGAACGTGCACCTGAGCGGCGGCGTGGGCATCGGTGGCGTGCTGGAACCGCTGCAGGCCCAGCCCACCATCATCGAAGACAACTGCTTCATCGGCGCGCGCAGCGAGGTGGTGGAAGGTGTCATCGTCGAAGAGAACTCGGTGCTCGGCATGGGCGTCTACCTAGGCCAGAGCACGCCCATCTTCAACCGCGAGACGGGCGAGGTGAGCTACGGCCGCGTGCCCAGCGGCAGCGTGGTGGTCAGCGGCAACCTGCCCAAGACCGCCGCCGGCGGCCAGGCCTACAGCCTGTACGCGGCCGTGATCGTCAAGCGCGTCGACGCGCAGACGCGCAGCAAGACCAGCATCAACGAACTGCTCAGGGCCTGAGAGGAGTGCCATGCGTGACGATCAAGCAAGAGCCGCGGCCGGGCTTTGCCCGACCGCTGGCGAGCGGCCCCCTCGGGGGGTAGCGAGCGCAGCGAGCTTGGGGGCGACATAACCATGGCCAACAACCTCGAACGCGTATTGCGCCTGATGGCGGAGAAGAGCGCGTCAGACGTCTACATGTCGGCCAACACGCCCATCCTCATCAAGATCAACGGGCAGATCCTGCAGCTGTCCGATCAGGTGCTGACCACGCACCAGACGCGCCAGTTGCTGGCCGAAATGCTGGCGCCACAGCAGCTGGAAGAACTCGACGACACCGGTGAGCTGAACGTCGGCATCAGCGTCTCACGCGTGGGCAGTTTCCGGCTGTCGGCCTTCAAGCAGCGCGGCAGCATCGCCGCCGTCATCCGCTGCATTCCTTTCGAGATTCCGTCGCTCGACAGCCTGGGCGTGCCGCCGTTGCTGGCGCAATTGGTGACGGAGAAGCGCGGCTTGATCTTGATGGTGGGCGCCACCGGCACCGGCAAGAGCACGACGCTGGCCTCGATGCTGGAATGGCGCAACCAGCAGCTGACGGGCCACATCCTCACCATCGAGGACCCGATCGAATTTCTGTTCAGCAACAAGAAGAGCGTGGTCAACCAGCGCGAAGTGGGCCGCGACACGCAGAGCCTGCAGATCGCGCTGAAGAACGCGCTGCGCCAGGCGCCAGATTGCATCCTGATCGGTGAAATCCGCGACCGCGAGACCATGAGTGCGGCGCTCAGCTATGCGCTTTCGGGCCACCTGGTGCTGGCCACGCTGCACGCCAACAACAGCTACCACGCGATGGGCCGTATCTTGTCGTTCTATTCGCCCGAAGCGCGGCCCACGCTGCTGTCTGACCTGGCCAGCGGGCTGCGCGCCATCGTGTCGCAGCGCCTCTTGCGCAGCAACACCGGCGGCCGCGTGGCGGCGGTGGAGGTGCTGCTGAACACCAAGCTCATCAGCGACCTCATCGACAAGGGTGATCTTTCCGCCGTCAAGGAAGCGGTGGAAAAGAGCCTGGCCGAAGGTTCGCAAACCTTCGAGGCTGACATCGCACGGCTCATCAACGAAGGCGTGGTTTCGCGCGACGAAGGCCTGGCCTTTGCCGATTCGCCCACCAACCTGTTGTGGCGCTTGCAGAACGAGCAGGCACCGGCGTCGCGCACCGCGGCGAAGAAGGAAGAAGCCGAGACCGCGACCTTCACCGAGATCGCCATCGACGTGCGTCCCGAAGATTCGCGCAGCGCCTCGCCGCCCTGGTCGCTGAGCAAACTGTGAGCGCCAGCGTCGCCAGCGTGAGTGCGAGCCAGCATGCCAGCCTATATGCGAGCGTACGTGCCAGCGTCGGGGCCACGCTGCGACTGACGGAAGCGCTGATCGCGTGCCGTTCCGTCACCCCGGCCGATGCCGGTTGCCAGGCCTTGCTGGTGCCGCGCCTGCAGGCCGCCGGCTTCGTGTGCGAGGCGCTGGACGCCGGCCCGCCGGAAGCGCGCGTGGCCAACCTCTGGGCCGTGCATGACGTCGGCGTTCCGGGGCCGACCCTGGTCTTCGCCGGCCACACCGACGTCGTGCCCACCGGCCCGCTGGAACGCTGGGCCAGCGACCCTTTCATCCCGACGCATCGCGCGGGACCGAACGGCCCTCGCCTGTTCGGCCGTGGCGCCGCTGACATGAAAGCCGCCGTAGCGGCAATGACCGTCGCCGCCGCCGAATACGTGGACGCGCACCCCCGGCATCCAGGACGCGTGGCGCTGCTCTTCACCAGCGACGAAGAAGGACCCGCGCTGCACGGCACGCGGCATGTCGTCGACGTGCTGCAGGCACGCGGCGAAAAGCTGGATGCCTGCATCGTGGGCGAGCCGACCTCGGTACAAGTGCTGGGCGACATGGTGAAGAACGGCCGCCGCGGCACCTTCTCGGGCCGGCTGAAAGTGCTGGGCGTGCAAGGTCATATCGCCTACCCGCAATTGGCGGCCAACCCGCTGCATCTGCTGGCCCCGGCGCTGGCCGAACTGGTGGCCACGGTGTGGG
>JBBSCV010000362.1:0-4125 GCA_038249925.1 Burkholderiales bacterium | reverse complement strand
GCACATGTAGTCGGGGCTGATGCGGCCGCTGGCCGGGAATGCGTTCTTGCGCCCGCTCCAGAACTTCAGGCGCTGCGCTTCGTCCCGGCTCACCTCCAGCCGTGTGGCGCCGCAGCCGCTCAGCACGTCGAGCATGCGGCCCACTTCTTCGGCCACCTCTTCGGGCGTGCCGTCGCTTTCGCACAGCAGGATGGCTTCGGCTTCGAGGTCGTAGCCGGCGTGCACGAAGTCTTCCACCGCAGCCGTCATCGGCTTGTCCATCATCTCCAGCCCGGCCGGGATGATGCCGGCGGCGATGATGGTGGCCACCGCATCGCCGGCTTTGCGGATGTCGTCGAAGCTGGCCATGATGCAGCGCGCCAGCAGCGGCTTGGGCACCAGCTTGACGGTCACCTCGGTGGTCACGGCCAGCATGCCTTCACTGCCCACCACCAGCGGCAGCAGATCGAGGCCCGGCGTGTCGAGTGCCTCGCTGCCGAACTCCACCGCCTCGCCTTCCACCGTGTAGCCGCGCACGCGCAGCACGTTGTGCAGCGTCAGGCCGTACTTCAGGCAGTGCACGCCGCCGGAGTTCTCGGCCACGTTGCCGCCGATGGTGCAGGCGATCTGACTGGAAGGGTCGGGCGCGTAGTACAGGCCCAGCGGTGCCGCCGCCTCGCTGATGGCCAGGTTGCGCACGCCGCACTGCACGGTGGCTGTGCGCGCCAGGCGGTCGATCTGCACGATCTTGTTGAATTTCGCCAGGCTCAGCGTCAGACCCAAGGCGTGCGGCATGGCGCCGCCCGACAGGCCGGTGCCGGCACCGCGCGCCACCACCGGCACCGCAAGCGCGTGGCAGGCCTTCAGCACGGCGGCCACCTGAGCCTCCGTTTCCGGCAGTGCGACGGCCAGCGGCAGCTGGCGGTAGGCGGTGAGGCCGTCGCACTCGTAGGGCACGGTGTCTTCGTTGTGCCACAGCAGTGCGTGGGCGGGCAGCAGCGGGGCCAGAGCGGCCACCACCTGCTGCTGGCGTGCGGCACGTTCGGCTGCGGCGACGGCGTTCGGGGTGACGGGGGCATTCATGGCGGGTGGCTCCTGCAGGCGCGCGAGCCCCAAGGGCCTGTTGGCGTGCTCACACTTTACGCGCGCGCCACCCCGCGCCCAGGTCATGACGGTTTTGACCGCTCAAGGGGTGATGAGACCCCTGCCCGCGGCCTGGCGGGGCGACTTTCATGCCGGCTCGGTGAACACCGTCAGCACCCCGGTGTAACCGTAGAGGTGGTTGCGCGCTATTTCGCCGGCAGCGAAGAAGCCGACCAGCGGGATCTCGTCGCTGCCACCCAGCGCGTGCTGCACGATCTTCAGCTCGGCCGAGGGCCCGCCGAAGTGCGGCCCGCCGCGGCCCGTGCAGCTGACGTAGATCGCGCCCAGGATGCGCCGCGCTGCGCCGCCGGCCTCGTCAGCCGTCTCCAGTTCGTCGCGAATTTCGCTGCAGATGCGCACCAGGTCGCGCCGCGCTGCGGCCACGTCGCGCTGGCAGAAGGCCAGCCGCATGCCGGGCTCCAGCAGGTCGGCCACGGCCACGGCGTGGCGGCCGGGGTCCAGGCCCACGAGATGGCGCACCCGCGTCGCGGTGCCGAACTGGCCCGGGCGGATAAGTGCGGTGTCGGTGGCGTCAGTCAGCCCCACCAGCGTGGCGCGCAGGCGTGGCAGCGCGGCGCGCGGGTCGGCCAGCGTCCCCATGCCCAGGTCGCGCAGCAGGCACGGCAGCGCAGGTTCGCCGTCGAGTTCGGTGACGATGTTGCGTTCGCAGCCCGTCACGGTGCGCGTCGGCCCCACGGGCTGGCAGCCCTGCGTCACGCGCGAGATCAGCGCCACTTCGCGCGTGAAGGCCACGCCCGAGAGCCCGCCCTGCCAGACACCGTCGGCAATGTGCGCGGTGGCCGCGCGTGAACTGGCCAGGCCGCCGAAGAGATAGCCGCTTTCGGTGCGGTCGCTCATCTCGCTGATGAGCTCCTGCAGGTCGGGCGTGGCGGGGTCGGCATGCACGAGCGCGGTGCAGGGCTCGATGCGCTGCAGCTTGCGCGCACCCGAGAAGACTTCGAAGCGCCCGGCCGGCAGGCTGCTCAACATCAGCGCCAAAGCGGGCTCGTCGATGTATTCGGCCGCGCCGGCGCACACGCCCACACCCACGCTGCCCACCCAACCCACGCCCGGCCAGCGCTGGCGCAGTTCGGCAAACAGCGCCTGGGCGTGCGGTGCGTAATGGTCGGTGAAGTAGACGAACCCGAGGCTCAGCGGCCCGGCGGCGCTGCGCTCGTGCGCGGCGCCCAGGGCGTCGATCTGCGCTGCCGCCAGGGCCAGCGCGGCGCGCCATTCGGGGTGGGTGGCGTGGCCGACCAGAAAGCCAGGCATCGGCATGTGAACGGCCCTCGTGTCGGTCTTCAGGTCTTCAGGCCATCAGACGTTCAGGTCTTGCGCCGCCGCGCCGCGCCGGCGCGTGCGGCTTTCTTGGGCGTGCCGGTGGCCTTCTCGAGAGTGCCGGCGGCCTTGCTCAGTGTCTTGCCAGCGCTCTGGATGCCGGCTTTCATGCCGGCCTTCGCCACGCTGCCGGCCATGTGGCGCGCGGTGTCGAAGGCGCTGTCTTTCACGGCGTTGGTGGCAATTTCGGTGAACTGCTGCGTCAGCGCCCCCCACCATGCCATGGGGTCGACGGCGCCCGGCGCTGCCTCGGCTGCCACAGCGGGTGCAGCGGGTGCGGCGGGTGCCGCTGCCGGCGTGGGCGCCGGCGTTTCGGCTGCCGGCGCGCGCGCCTTCAGCGCCTCACGCAGGTCGGCCATCGGCAGGTTCATCGTCTGCAGCGTGCTCAGCGTCATGCGCTGCACCTCCAGCGCCTGCACCGTCGTGCCCAGCAGGCGTGCGTTCTGTTCCAGCCAGAACTGCACGGTCTTCAGCTCCTGGATTCGTTTGCCGAGTTCCTCGGGGTCCAGCGTGGGCGCCACCCACTGACCGAAACCCTGCAACCCCGGCAGCGACGCGCCGGCGCCTTTCATCAGGTTCTGCAGAAAGTCAAAGCCGGGCACCATGCGGGCCAGATCATTGGCAGCGGTCATCGAGGTCTCCTGGAGTGCTGATGCTGATTGTGTGCCTGTGCGGCGCGCGGCCTGACCTGGCGCCACGCCTGCGGTTCAGCGCGCGAAACGCACGCGCTCGACCTTGAAACCGCGCTGCGCCATCAGCAGCGGCAGAGCCTGCGGGCCGGTCATGTGCAGCGCGCCGACGGCGGCGAAAACGCGCTGGCCCAGCTGGTGCTGGGCCTCGATGCCATCGGCCAGCGGCGGGTTGCGCTCGTCGTTCAGCTTGCGCATGTAGGCCTTGTCTTCATCGCTGTGAATGCACTCGCACCAGCCCGCGTGGTCTTCCAGCGCGGCCAGGTTGCCTTTTTCCCAGACCTGGCTCAGCCGTCCCATCACGCGCCGGCTGCTGTTGTCTTCCAGCTGCGTGAGGCTTTGGTCGAGCACGGCCAGTGCTTCTTCGGGATCGGCCGGCACCAGCACGGCCTTCTGCTGCGCCACGGTTTCCAGCGACACCACCCGCCGGCCGCTGCCGCGCACCCGGGCTACCAGCAGCTGTTCCATCGCCAGGCTCGCGTCCATGCCCAGCCAGCGGGCCTCCAGCACCATCAGCGTGGTGGCCTGCAGCACCGGGTGCAGCGTGGCCAGAGATTCCGGCGCCACGCAGGCTCTCGCATAGGCCTCGTTCAGGCGCTTCTGCAGCGCTTCGGGCAGCGCCCCGCCGGGCTGGATTTCGGCCATGGCATCGGCGAGTTCAGGGTCTGTGGGGTCGATCTCCAGCGCCAGCACGTCTGTGGCGCGCAGCGCTGCACTCAGTTGCGGGCCGAAGCGCCGCCAGGCCGGCTTGCCCACGTGCAGGGTGCCGAAGAGAAAGCTGCTGCGCCCGTCGCGCGTGATGCGCCAAAGCAGGCCGCGGTCGCGCTCACGTTCACGCTCATGGCCGGTGCTCGCCTGCGTGGGCAGCGGTGGCGGGCACGAGGCCCGCGCCCAGGCTCCCGGGCCGATGAGCGCCAGGCACATCAGCAGCGCAGCCAGGCGCAGCGCCGGGCACATCTTCAGGCAAGCACGCATG
>JBBSCV010000361.1:0-4139 GCA_038249925.1 Burkholderiales bacterium | reverse complement strand
GCTTGCGACAGCGCATGCGACTGCGACAGCGCATGCGAAGGCGCTTGGGCAGAGGCCTGTGCTGAGCCTTGTGCCAGCGCTTGTGCCAGCGCTTGTGCCATCGCTTGTGCCAGCGCTTCTGCCAACGCCAGCGCCTGCGTGCCTTCGTCCAGGCCCAGGATGCGCACCAGCCGCCCGTCTGCGGTCACGATGTGCAGTGCAGCGTTGTGCTCGAACTCGCCCAGCGGCGCCGGCACGACCATGATGCCGAAGCTGTCCAGCAAACGGCGACGATCATCCGGCCGGGCCAGGCTCACCAGCTGCCAGATGTCGGGCTGCATCCGCATGCGCTGCGCGTACGCGGCCAGCGCCTGCGGCTGGTCATTGGCGGGGTCGAAGCTGATCGACAGCAGACCCACGCGGTGCTGCAGGCCCTGGGCCAGCACCTGCGTCTGCAATTGCTGGAACACCGTGCCCAGCGCCAGGCACAGCGTCATGCAGCGGGTGTAGACGAAGTCGACGACCCAGACGCGGCCGTCTTGCGCGAGCAGGTCGCGCAGCGCCTGCTGCCGCCCCTGGGCGTCGACGACCTGGAAGTTCGGCACCGGCACCGGCGCCTGCGCCACGGCGCTGCGGCGCAGGGTTTCGGTGGTGTAGGCGGTACCGCCGGCCGTGGCCTGAAAGATCGCCAGCAAGCCGATCATCAGCACAGCCAGACAGGTGGCGAAGGTGCCGAGCAGACCGTCAGCCGGGTCGGGACTGGCAGGATTGCTGGCGGCGTTCACATCAAGGCGCCAGCGCCTTCAGCGCCGCGCCGCCTTCGTAGGGGCCGGTCTGGGCTTTCGTGGCGTCGCGTTGAGCCGTCACCGTCGCCGCAGTCACGGGTGCGGCCTGGTTGCCCCAGTCGCCGCGGATGTAGGTCAGCACCGCTGCGATTTCTTCGTCGGCCAGCGTGCCGAACGCCGGCATCACGCCCTTGTAGGTGTTGCCCTTGACGACGATTTCGCCCTGCAGGCCATGCAGCAGGATGCTGACCAGCACCTTCTCGTCGCCCACCACCCACTCGGCCCCGGCCAGCGGCGGAAACACGCCGGCCACGCCCAGGCCGCTGGCTTGGTGGCAGGCTGCGCACTTCGCGCCGTAGAGCTGCTTGCCGTCGACCGCGGGGGCTGCGCCGACCGCCACCACGGCCGGGCGCAGCAGGCTCACCGTGCGCTGATCACCATAGGCCGAGGCCTCGCCCGAGGGCGTGGCGGCGATGTAGAACGCACCCCACATGCCCATCGCACCCAGGAACATGATGAAGAACCAGGGCAGCGGCTGCACCTTCTCGTCGGGGTCGGCGTTCTCGCGCCGCATGGCGGCGAATTCGCTGGCGGAGAAATCGACATCGCCCGCATCGTTGTCGAAAATGGCGTTCGGGTCGGACCGGCGCTTGTCGTCCTTCGGCGCGCCGTTCGGTGCGTCGTTCTGTGACATCAGCGCGGCGCCCTGCGGTTGACGGCCTGATCGTCCAGCGCCTTCAGCGCCGGGTAGGTGCGGTCCAGCGAGATCAGGTACTCCACCAGCGCCAGCGCTTCGGCCTTGGCAATCACGACCTGGCCGGGTTTGGCGAATGCCGGCGGCAGGTTGACCACCACCTCACCGGGCTGCGCCGTGCCCTGGCGCACTTCGAACAAGTACGGGTACGGCGGCATGATCGAGCCCGGCGTGTAGGCACGCGGCGCGTACAGGTGGCCCAGGTGCCAGTCGCGGCTGGGCTGGCGCGCACCGATGTTCAGCAGGTCGGGCCCGGTGCGCATGGTGCCCAGCAGATGCGGCGTGTCGTAGGCGTAGTCGGAAGCCACCGAGGCGCGGCCCCATCCGCGCAGCGCATCGGGAGCCTGCGCGATGTCGCGCGGCTGCTGCGAATGGCAGTAGATGCAGCCGTTGGCAATGTAGCTTTGCCGGCCCTGCAACTGCGCTTCGGTGTACGGCTTCAACCCCGGCGGCGGCTCTTGGTCTTTCAGCAGCATGTACGGCATGACGACCAAAAGCGCGGTGGCTGCCGACAGGATGATCATGGCCCCGACCACGAGCCGCACCTCGTCCATTTCGTACTTGCCGACACCGAAGCTCATGCTGCCATCCCTCCTGTCGCCCCTTTTGCGGCCTCTTTTGCCGGAACGGGGCGCGCGGCCGCAGGCGCTGCATCAGGCGCGGCCAGCAGCGCGGCGCCCAGGCGCCGTGGCCCGAACTTCCAGCCCATCATGAAGAAGTGCGCCGCAAAGACCAGGTGGCCCAGCGTCATCAAGGATCCACCCACCGAACGCGCCTGCAGATAGGGGATGGTGAGCGTCACGCTATCCATGAAGGGAATGTCCTTGTCCAGCATCGCCAGGCCCTGGTACCAGCCGCCGAACGACAGCCCGATGAAGTAGACCGCGAAGCCGCCCAGCACCAGCCAGAAGTGGGCCGAGATCATCCACGGGTACGGCCATTCCCACTTCATCACGCGCGGCATGATGAAGTAGATGGAGCCGAACATCACCATCGAGAAAAAGCCGTACAGCCCCAGGTGCGCATGCGCCACCGTGTAGTGCGTGAAGTGGGTGACGGTGTTGACCGAGCGCAGCGCCTGCAGCGAACCCTGCACCGAAGCCGCCGTGTACAGCATCGCGCCCAGCACGATGAAGCGCAGCGTCGGCGAATACAGCAGCGCGCGAAAATTGCCAGCCACCGTGAAATGCTGGTTGATGGCCACTGCCACTACCGGCACCACCATCATCATGCTCTGCACGATGCTGATGGTGATCAGCCACGAAGGCACCGGCCCGCCGATCAGATGGTGGCCGCCGACCTGGCTGTAGAAGAAGGCCAGCGACCAGAAGCCGAGCAGCGACAGGTTGTAGCTGTAGATGGGCTTGCCCAGCACCTTGGGGATGAAGTAGTAGGCCGCGGCCAAGCCCAGCGGTGTGAACCACAGGCCGAGCACGTTGTGGCCGTACCACCAGTTCATCGTCGCCTGCTGCACGCCGAAGTGCAGGCCCGGCCAGTTCGCCACCAGGAACAGGATCGGAAACCACAGCAGACCGGCCGCGATGTACCAGACCGAGACGTACAAGTGCGCGACCTTGCGCCGCAGCAGCGTCAGCCACATCGGGAAGCCGACCAGGGCCCCGCCGACGACCAGCAGGATGTCGATGGTCCACGGGTATTCCAGCCACTCCAGGCCGTCCGAGTGCCCGAGCCCGATCGCAACCGTGCCCGCCGTCACGCCCACGGTCCACAACGCGCCGCCCAGCAGCGCGTACTTGGCGCCCACGAGTTCGGTCTTCAGCAGCCGCGGAATGAGCCACAGCGCGACGCCGATGCCGGCCATCGAACACCAGCCATAAGCCACCAGATTCAGGTGAATGGGCCGGATGCGGCCGAAGGTCAGCCAGGCCTGGTCGACCCACCAGTCGGGCGCGTGCAGCTTGATCGAAGCGACGAGGCCGGCCAGCGAAGCCAGCACCAGCCAGACCACCGCAATGGTCAGGCAGACACCGACGACGAGCGAACTGCTCTGGTCGGCGCGCAGCCGCGTCCCCACCTCGAAGGCGTTGCGCCGGCTGTCGAGATGCGCCGGGTCCATGGCCTGCTGCAGTTCGCCGCGCTGGGCTTTCGTCGCCGCCGGGTCTTCGACGGCACCGACCTCGCCCTTGTCGAAAATTTGCACAGCCGCAGCGCCGCCGCTGCCGAACAAGCCCTTGGCCATCGACGCGATGAAGACAAAGAGGGCGAGCACCGACAAGATGAAGGTGCCAAGCAGAACACTGACGGTCAAATCCATGCTGGGGGGTTGCTTTTCATAGGTTCCGGCGGCGCCCCCCGATGGCGGCACCGGGCGGGATGTTCGCAGCACCCGACGAACCCTAGGCCATTGGGGTTATCGCGAAGGGAGGCATGAACTTAGAGCGATGCGGTTGGGTCCACCGCCTGACGCGACCCTTGGCAAAAAGCTGCTCCACGGGTCTTCTGCAAAACTCTGCGCTGACGCAGGCACGTGCCGGCACGTGCATAAAGGCTCATTTCATGATCAGAGATTCACAGTTTTCGGCGCGCTTCGCGGCCGTGCGCCAGCACACGCAGCAGCTTTGCGCACCGCTGGCACCAGAAGACCACGTGCCGCAGCCCGT
>JBBSCV010000360.1:0-4143 GCA_038249925.1 Burkholderiales bacterium | reverse complement strand
GAAGCGCGTCAGCAGCTACCTGCAGAAAGACCACGACGGCACGCGCATCGGCCACATGGTCAGCCGCATCGTGCGGCTGGAAACCACCGTGGTGCGCAGCGAGGCCGAGGCGCTGCTGCTCGAGAACAACCTGATCAAGACGCTGGACCCCAAGTTCAACATCCTGTTCAGAGACGACAAGAGCTACCCCTACCTTAAGCTGGTTTCGCACCCCTTTCCGCGCATGGCCTACTTTCGCGGCGCGGTCGACAAGAAGCACCGCTACTTCGGGCCTTATCCCAACGCTTGGGCGGTGAAGCAGACCATCCAGCTGATGCAGAAGGTGTTCCGACTGCGCACCTGTGAAGACACGGTCTACAACCACCGCAGCCGGCCCTGCCTGCTGTACCAGATCCAGCGCTGCACGGCGCCCTGTGTCGGCTTCATCACGCCCGAAGACTACGCACGAGACGTGCGTGACGCCGAGCGCTTCCTGCTGGGCGATACGCAAGAGGTCATCAGCGACCTGCAGTCGAGCATGATGGTGCACGCCGAGGCGCTGGAGTTCGAGAAGGCGGCCGCGCTGCGCGACCGCATCGGGTCACTGTCGAAGGTGCTGCACCAGCAGAGCATGGACGCAAGCAGCCTGTCGGCATCTGACAAGGACGTCGACATCCTGGCCGTGAAGGTGGCCGGGGGCCGCGCCTGCGTGAACCTGGCCATGGTGCGCGGCAGCCGCCACCTGGGCGACCGCGCCTACTTCCCGCGGCATGTGGACGATGGTGCGGCGCTCAGCGCCGCTGAAGCCGAAGCGCGTTTCGAGGAAGACCTGGCAGGGCCCGAGAACGACCGCGCGATGACCAATTCACCCGAGGCCGCGGTGCTGGAAGCCTTCATCGCACAGCACTACATCGGCCAACCCGTGCCGGCGCAGCTGGTGACCAGCCACGCCGTCGACCCCTCGCTGCTGGACGCGCTGAGCGAGACCACCGGCGTGCGTGTGCGTGCGCAGCACCAGCCGCGTGAACAGCGCCGCATCTGGCTGGAGATGGCGGCCAAGGGCGCCGAGCTGTCACTGGCGCGCCTGCTGGCCGAAGAAGGTTCGGCACAGCAACGCACACGGGCCTTGATCGAGGCGCTGGACCTCGACATCGAAGACCCGGCCACGCTGCGTGTCGAGTGTTTCGACATCAGCCACACCGCCGGTGAAGCCACGCAGGCCAGCTGCGTGGTTTATGAAGGCCACGGCATGCAGAGCGCGCAGTACCGCCGCTTCAACATCGAAGGCATCACCGGCGGCGACGACTACGCGGCGATGCGGCAGGTCCTGATGCGGCGTTATGCGCGGCTGGCCGAAGCGCTTGGCGAAGCAGCTTCTGCCGGCAAGGCCGGCATCGTCGAGATGTCCACGGACAAGACCGAAGCTGCGGCCGAGCCTGCAACCGAGCCTCCAACCGAGCCCCCGGCCGACGAAGCCACTGCATCCAAACCCACCAAGGCGCGCCGCGGCGCGGCCCGCCTGCCCGACCTGGTGCTGGTGGACGGCGGGCGCGGTCAGGTGACGATGGCGCGCGAGGTCTTCCAGGAACTCGGCCTCGACGTGAGCCTCATCGTCGGTGTCGAAAAGGGCGCGGGGCGCAAGGTGGGGCTGGAGGAACTGGTCTTCGCCGATGGCCGCGAGAAGGTCTACCTCGGCCACGACTCGGCAGCGTTGATGCTGGTGGCGCAGATCCGCGATGAGGCGCACCGGTTTGCCATCACCGGCATGCGCGCCAAGCGCGCAAGCGTGCGCACCGGCGGCAGCAAGCTCGAAGACATCGCCGGCGTCGGCCCGCGCAAACGCGCGCGCCTGCTGCAGCGCTTCGGCGGCCTGCGCGGCGTGGCTTCGGCCGGTGTCGAAGACCTGGCCAGCGTCGAAGGCATCTCGAAAGAACTGGCCGAGGAGATTTACCGTGCGCTGCACTGAAGGCGCAGCCATCGCCGCCGCGGCGCACGGGGCTGGCCTCACCGGCAGGCGCCGGCGTGGCTGGTCAGCGGCATGCGCGCTGGCGGTCCTGGTCTTGTTCGCGGGCTGTGCCCAGGCACCGTTGTCGGCACCCGTGGGGGCCATCGCATCTGCATCGCCTGCATCGTCTGCGCCTTCCGGCTCACCGGCCTCGCCCGCGTCCCCGGTGTGGCCCGCGGCAGCTCCAGCGGGGCGCGACGACACCCGCCCTCCACCTGCGGGCAAGCCTGCCGCACCCGCACCCGCACCCGCACCCGCGAAAGCGGACACCCGCGGCCCCATGCCCGCCAACCCGCGCTATGTGAGGCTGCCGCCGCCGCTGGCATCACGGTCCGAGGCTGCCTTGCGCGCACAGTTCGCGCAGCGTCTGGTGGAAGCGCATCCCGACAGCAGCTACACAACCCGCGCGCCCGCGCGTTTGCTGGCCATTCCCGTGCTCGAAGTCGACCTTCACGCCGATGGCAGCGTGCGTGGCATCAAGGTCTTGCGCAAACCGAGCACCGGTACCCAGGCCACCGCGCTGGCCATCGCAGCCGTGTGGCGTGCGGCGCCGTATGGCGATGTTTCGCGGCTGCCCAAGCCCTGGCGGGTCGTCGAAACCTTTCTCTTCGACGACCACCTGCGCTTCAAGCCGCGCACGCTCGACGACGATTGAGACCCCGCAGCTGCCTGCGTGTTCGACGTGGCACAAGCTGCACAATCGCCCGATGTTCTTCACCATCCCCACGCTGCTGACCTGGGCGCGCATCGCGGCCATCCCACTGATCATCGGCGTGTACTACCTGGGGTGGACCGAACCGACGAAGAACCTCGTGGCCACAGCGATGTTCGTGCTGTTCGCGTTGACCGACTGGCTCGATGGCTGGCTGGCGCGGAAGCTGAACCAGACCTCGGCCTTCGGCGCGTTTCTCGACCCCGTTGCCGACAAGATCCTGGTGTGCGCCAGCTTGCTGGTTTTGCTGGAACACGACCGTGTCGATTCCATCGTGGCGCTGGTCATCATCGGGCGCGAGATCGCGATCTCTGCCTTGCGGGAATGGATGGCGCAGATCGGCGCATCGCGCAGCGTGGCCGTTCACATGCTGGGCAAGCTGAAGACGGTTTCGCAGATGGTGGCGATCCCCTTTCTTCTCTACAACGGCACGCTCTTCGGCGTGGTGGACACACGGCTCTGGGGCACGGTGTTGGTCTGGGTGGCTGCCGTGCTGACGGTCTGGTCGATGGCCTATTACCTGCGCAAGGCCATCCCGGAAATTCGCGCCAAGGCGCCCTAGCCTCGTGAGCCTGCTGAGCCCGGCCGCGTTGCAGCGCGCGGTGCCGGTGATCTTCGTGCTGATCTGGAGCACCGGCTTCGTGGTGGCACGCTACGGCATGCCGCACGCCGGGCCGATGGATTTTCTGGCCCTGCGTTTTTTCTTCTCGGCCCTGCTGTTTCTCGCCTGGGTGCGCTGGTCAGGCGCCGTCTGGCCACGAGGACGGGCGCAGTGGCTGCACCTGGCCGTGACGGGCCTGCTGATGCATGCCGGCTACCTGGGCGGAGTGTGGATGGCAGTGAAGGCTGGGCTGGGTGCGGGCATGGCTTCGCTGATCGTCGGCCTGCAGCCGGTGCTGACTGCGCTGTGGCTCAGCGCCGTGGCGCGCGGCGACGCAAGGGTGCGGCCCGTGCAGTGGCTGGGCCTGGCCTTGGGCCTGGCCGGCCTGGTGCTGGTGGTGTGGCACAAGCTTGCCCTGGGCCAGGTGCAGCCGGGCAACGTGGCATTGGCGCTGGTGGCGCTGTGCAGCATCACAGCGGGCACGCTGTATCAAAAGCGGTGGGTCGCGCCCTGCGACGTGCGAACCGCCAGTGCCGTGCAGTTGCTCGCAGCGCTGGCCGTCACCACGCCGCTGGCGCTGCTGGAATCGCACCCCTTCGACTGGCACCCCGAGCTCTTGGCCGCGATGGTCTGGTCGGTGCTGGTGTTGACACTCGGCGGCAGCTCGCTGCTGTACGTGCTGATCCAGCGCGGCGCGGCCACTGCCGTTTCCAGCCTGATGTACCTGGTGCCGCCATGCACGGCAGTGCTGGCATGGTGGCTTTTCGGTGAACTGCTGACGCCGCTCGGCCTGTTGGGGCTGGCCTGTACCGCCGTGGGCGTGGCGCTGGTGGTGCGCGAGCCGCG
>JBBSCV010000359.1:0-4182 GCA_038249925.1 Burkholderiales bacterium | reverse complement strand
GGCGTTGTCCAGCGCCACCAGCACGGTCAGCGGCGCCAGCGCGCCGCACAGGCCCTTGAGCGGGTCGCCGCTGCCGATGTGCACGCCCAGCGCCGCGCCGATGGCCGGGGGCAGGGCTTCCGGGTCGGTGACGGTGGCCAGCTCGACCCAGCAAACGCCGTGGCGGTAGTCAGCCAGCCGCTGGGCGGTGAGGTGCAGCGCGATGGTCGTCTTGCCCATGCCGCCGGCGCCGACGATGCTGACCAGCCGGTGCTGGTCGATCAGCCCGTTCAGCGCAGCCATGTCTTCCGCCCGGCCCACCAGGTGCGGCAGCGTGGCGGGCAGGTTGGTTTGCAGCTTCGCGGCCGCCGGCGGCGTGGCGGCCGGGGCGCGTGACGCGACCGCTGCTGCGGCCGCGTTATTGCCAGAAAACCTGGCCTCGATGCGCGCCGTGAACCGGTAACCCCGGCCGGGAATGGTCGCGATCACCTCCCCACCCAGCACCTTGCGCAAGGCGCTGATCTGCGTAGCGAGGTTGCTTTCTTCCACCACCAGGCCAGGCCACACGCGGTCGAGCAACCGGTTCTTGGTGAGCAGCGTGCCGGGTTGTTCGATGAGCACCCGCAGCAGGTCGAAGGCTCTGGTGCCCAGTACGGCCGGTTCACCGTCGACCAGCAAGCGGCGCTCTACCGGCTGCAGCTCGAAGCGGCCTGCGAAGTGCAGGCTGCTGGTGGGCATGAAACCGGATGTGGACGCCGGTGCGTCGCTGGGGGCTGGTGCTTGACTGCCCGGCAAGGCCCGCCAGACATGCACCGGGTTCGGCACGTTCTTGAGCGTGTGCTCGCCCGCATCTTCAAACCGCGCCACCGGCTTGACGCCCAGCAGGTCGCGAATGGATTGCGACACGAACACCTCGTCCGGCTCGGCCAGTGCCTGCAGCCGGGCGGCGATGTTCACACCGTCGCCGTACACGCTGCCGTCAGCCTTTTCGATCACATCGCTCAAGTGAATGCCGATGCGGAATGGCAGCCTCAAGGTGCCGGTCTGCGGGTTGGCCTGCGCCACCAGCCGCTGCTGCACCAGCAGCGCGCAGCGCAGCGCCGAGGCCGCGCTGCCAAACGCCAGCAACACCGAGTCGCCCGCCATGTCGACCACGCGGCCCTGCTCTTCGGCACAAGCGTCGCGGAACACAGCACGCGCGGCGTCCAGCAGCTCCACCGTCAGCCGGTCGTCGATGGCCATCAGGCGCGAATAGCCGGCCGCATCAGCCGCCAGGATGGCGATCAGGCGCGCGACGGGGAGCGGGGTGGAGGTCGTCACAGGCAGTTCCGCAACAGGTGAAAGAATGGGAGAAGTGACAGCATATACGCTAGCATCTCTCACATGCCAACCGTCGTTCTCGACACCAACATTCTGGTCGCGGCCATGCTGCGTGGCGGGGGCAGTGCACGGGCCGTGCTGCGGGCTTGCTTGCAGGCGCCGACGCGAGAGCAACGCCGTGAGCAACACCGTGAGCACTACCAACCGGTGATCGGCCCGGCGCTGCTGGCCGAGTACGAGGACGTGATGGGCCGCGCCACCTTGTTCGAAGGCTGCGCACTCGCGCCACGCGAGCGCGAGGCGGTGCTCGACGCGCTGCTGGCCCGCTGCCGCTGGGTCGAGGTGTTCTACGCCTGGCGGCCGAACCTGCCTGACGAGGCCGACAACCACCTGATCGAGCTGGCCGTGGCCGCGCAGGCCGACGTGATCGTGACGCGCAATTTGCGCGACGTGGCGCGCGGCGAATTGAAGTTTCCGAATCTTCGGGTGCTGGCACCCGAACAATGTCTGGAGGTGTTTCCATGTCCACGCTGACGATCCGATTGCCCGATGACAAGCACGAGCGCTTGAAGGCGCTGGCCCGCGCCAATGCGGTGAGCGTGAACAAGCTCATGGACGAACTGGCCACGGTGGCGCTGGCCAATTACGACGCGCGGGTGCGCTTCGAGACGCGTGCGTCTCGCGGCAACACCAAGTCTGCACTGGCGCTGCTGGACAGGCTCGACCGGGCGGAGTGAAGGCGCAGCGTCAAGGCGCGGCGCCCTCACCAAACGCCAGCGCCTCGACATCCGCATCGCGCAGCACCGCGCCTTCGGCGTGCAGGCGGTCGAAGGCGCCGTCGCCCAGTGCCGCGCGGGCCAGTTGCATGGCGCGGGCGTGTGCCGCGGCTTCGTTGGGCTGGCGCTCGCCGATGCGGGCGTTGGCGGCGTCGGCGTAACCCGCCAGCCGCGCGGCGGTTTCCGGGCGGCCGGCCAGCGCGGCCAGCAGCGCCAGGTAGTCGGCGAAGAACGGCTGCAGGTCGAACAACGGCGCCTGCGCCCAGCCGGTGCGCAGGTGCGGTCTGGCCTGTTCGTGTTCGCCCAGCGCCAGCAGCGCGGCCGACAGGTTCACGCGGGCGAAGGCCAGGCTTCGCTCATCGCGCCCGCCGGCCAGTGACGCGACCAGGGCCACGCCAGTGGCCGCAGCCTGCGCCGTGTTGCCGGCGGCGAGTTCGGCGTCGATGAGGTTGCCGAGGCCGGGTCCATCCGAACTCCCGAAGGCCGCCGCCATGGCGACCCGCCGGCGCGTCCAGTGCAGACGCGCCGCCATGTCGCCGCGGGCGAGGGCCACAAAGGCCTCGGCCTGGACCAGCCAGAAAGCCCGAACCGGCGGCCACGCCGGGTCGGCCAGCGCACGCGCCTGCGCGAGCGCCTCCTCGGCGGCCGGCAGGTCGCCGCCAAGCGACTCGCGGTTCGCGAGCGCAGTCAGCGCCAGATAGTGCGCCCACCGGGCAGACGCCGTGTCAGTGACTGAGAACGGCGGCATGCGTGCCATGCAGCGGCGGGTCTGCACCAGACCACGCTGCCTGTGGGTATTGCCGAGCGAGCCAGAGAACAGGCTGCACACCCTGCCCAGCAGATCGGCATCGTCGATATGCTCGACCAGCGGCTCGACCGCGTCCGCCAGCGTCAGCCGTTCGCGATAGGCGCTGCTCGGTAAGGCCCGGCCCATCAAGGTGGCGATCTGCACCACCGAGGCGGCGTCGTCGGCCGCCTTGGCCCAGGCCAGTGCCTCGCGGCCGTTGTCCAGGTCGGCGGCCATCGACTGCTGCCATGCATCGACGCGAATGGTGCCTGAGTAGTACGCCTCGTCAGCCGCATCGAAGAGCCCGGCCACCGCCTGCGCATGGCGCTGCCGCAGCGCCGCTTCTTCGCCCGCCTGCTGCAGCTTCTCGTGCGCAAAGAGGCGCGGCGTGTCGAGCAGCCTGTATCGCGGTTCTCGCGGCTCGTCCGCGTCGTCGGGCATCAACGCGAGCACCAGCGAGCGGTCGACCAGCAGGGCCAGGGCGTCCAGCACCGCCCATTCGTCCAGGGGTTCGCCGGGCGCGGCTTGGTTTGCCGCCACCTGATCGGGCGCGTCAGGCACCACCTGCTGCACCAGCGTCAACGACGCGCTGCCCGCAAACACCGACAGCCTGCGGAACACGGCCTGCTCACGTGCTTCCAGAAAACCGTGGCTCCATTCGAGCGTGGCACGCAGCGTCTGCTGGCGCGCCGGCGCCATGCGGTTGCGGCTGCTGGTCAGCATCTTGAGCCGGTCGCTCATCGAACTCGCCAGCCGCTGTACGCCGAGCATCGGGGCTCGCGCGGCGGCCAATTCGATGGCCAGCGGCAGGCCGTCGAGTTGGCGGCACAGGTCGATGACGGCAGGGGCATTGGCGTCGGTGAGGGTGAAGCGGCTGTCTGCCGACTGCGCCCGCTCAGTGAACAGCGCCACGGCACCGAAGCTCAACGCTTCGGCCGCCGGCAGCGGGCCCTGCGGCACGGCCAGCGCGCCGATCCGGTGTACGCGCTCGGCCGCCAGCTTCAGCGGCGCCTGCGTGGTGACCACGAAGCGCACACCCGGCGCCTTGTCCAGCACGGCCTGGGTGACACGCGCCACGCCCTCGACCACCTGCTCGGCGTTGTCCAGCGTCAGCAGCATGGTCAGCGGTGCCAGTGCGCCGCACAGGCCCTTGAGCGGCTCGCCGCTGCCGATGTCCAGGCCGATGGCCGCCGCGATGGCCGCGGGCACGGCCTGGGCGTCGGTGACGGTCGCCAGTTCGACCCAGCATACGCCGTGGCGGTAGTCGGCCTGCCGGTTGGCGGTGAGGTGGAGCGCGATCGTCGTCTTGCCCATGCCGCC
>JBBSCV010000358.1:0-4204 GCA_038249925.1 Burkholderiales bacterium | reverse complement strand
GCGGCCGGGCTCTATACACTCGGCCGCTTGGGGTCTTCATGGCCCAGCTGCCCAGCTGCCCTGTTGCCGCCCCACCCATGCCCGCCCCAGACGCGACCGCCGGCCCAGCCCTGAACGTGCTGTGCGTGGAGGACAACCCGGTCAACCTGCAGTTGGTGCGCGAGCTGATCGCGCTGCGGCCGTTGGTGCGCCTGCGCACGGCGGAAGACGGCCTGTCTGGCGTGTTCGCCGCTTTGGCCGAGCCGCCGGAGCTGGTGCTGCTGGACATCCAGCTGCCCGACATCGACGGCGTGGAAGTGATGCGCCGTCTGCGCGCCCAGCCTCCCACTGCGGGCTGCTGCATCGTCGCGCTGTCGGCTGACGCCATGCCCGCACGCATCAGCGCCGCGCTGGCTGCGGGCTTCGACGATTACTGGACCAAGCCGATCCAGTTCGACACTTTCCTCGGCCATCTCGACCGCATGGTCTCTGCCCGCGCAGCAGGGACGCCTTTGCGCTGAAGCCGCTGCCGGCGGCTTGATGATGGCCGCTTACTGCTGGCGGCTCATTGGTGCCGACTTGTTGCTGCCAGATCACGGCGCCAGACGCTCGCGTTTCCAGGCGCCCTGTTCAGGCCCGGGCGTCAAACGGTAGCGCAGGCGGTCGTGCAGGCGGCTCTTGCGGCCCTGCCAGAACTCCCAGCTGTCGGGCAGCAAGCGGTAGCCGCCCCAGTGCGGCGGCCGTGGCGGGTGCAGTGCATAGCGCACGGCGGCCTCGGCGGCGGCCTTCACCAGCACCGCGCGCGAGGTGATGACCTGGCTTTGCGGTGAAGCCCACGCGCCCAGACGCGAATCGAGCGGGCGGCTCTGGTAGTAGGCGTCGGACTCTTCTGCGCTGATCTTCTCGACACGGCCCTCGATGCGCACCACACGTTCCAGTTCCACCCAATGGAACTGCAGCGCCGCGAACGGCTGCACGGCCAGTTCCTGCCCCTTGCGGCTTTCGTAGTTGGTGTACCAGACGACGCCCCGCGCATCGAAACCCTTGATCAGCACCACGCGCGTGCTGGGGCGGCCGTTTTCACCCACCGTGGCCAGTGTCATCGCGTTGGGTTCGGGCAGCTGGCCCTGCAGCGCCTGATCGAACCACAGCCGGAACTGGTCCAGCGGGTCGGGTGCCGACGCCGTTTCGTCGAGTTCGGCTTTTTCGTAGCTCTTGCGCAGGTTGGCGATGTCCATCTGGTCAGTATAGGAAGCGCCGCGTGGGGAGCATCCCGTAGGTAGAACGCCTTAAGTAAAGCTCCCACTTCAAGCGCACCGGCCCCGACGCCATTCTTGAAGCCAAGGAGGAGGCCGTGCGTGCGGGCAACAAGCCATGCGTCCAGCAACGACGCGGCCTCACAACAAGAATGCGTTTTCGTCCCGTGATCGTCGTGCCCGCAGCGGGCCCGGGCAGCCGCTTTGGCGGGCCCCTGCACAAGCTGCTGCAGCCTTTCGGCGGCAGCACGGTGCTGGGGGCCACGCTGCGCCATGCCATCGCTTCGCAGTTGCCCGTGGTGCTGGTGACCACGGCGCAGTGCCTGCCGCTGGCGCGCGGCATGCTCGCGCTGCGCGACATCGTCGTGCTCGACGAGGCCGAAGCCGCCCGCGGCGTGGGCGCCAGCATCGCCGTCGGCATCGCGGAGCGTTCAGGCGCCGCCGGCTGGCTGGTTCTGCCCGGTGACATGCCGCTGGTGCAGCCAGACACCCTGCTGGCCGTGGCTGCGGCACTGCAGCAGCACCCCATCGTCTACGCCCAGCACCGCGGCCGGCAGGGCCACCCGGTGGCCTTCGCAGCCGAGCTGTACTCGGAACTGATACAGATGAAAAGCGACGACTGCGCGCGCCGCGTCATGC
Organism: Burkholderiales bacterium; assembly: GCA_038249925.1. GTDB lineage: Bacteria > Pseudomonadota > Gammaproteobacteria > Burkholderiales > Burkholderiaceae_C > Rubrivivax. Next base: position 2,330 of record JBBSCV010000358.1, on the reverse strand, counting down.
TGCGCTACCCGGCGCACGGCGAGGACACCGATGACAGCGGCGTGCTGCTCGATGTGGACACCACCGGCGACCTGGAGGCGATGCGCACGGCGGCCGAGCGGGCGGCGGGTTGAAGTATCCAGAAGCAGTGGCCGCGCTGCAGAGGTTGCGCGCGACGAGTGCCGATGACTGGTTGAAGTGGATGGCCGCTGCCATCGCACTGCCGGTGCAACCACGCCCGACCGTCTGTTCGATAGGGAACATACGCAGGCGCCTGAATGCATCAGCATGCCGAGGCTTTACGGAGCAGGCCGTGGCGCCGTCGAGTGAGGGATACGTTCCATGCGATGCCATGTCTTGATCCACGTCACCTGCGCGCTCGGCCTGTGCGCCGCGACGCTGGCGGCTGCGCAAGATGTCCGCGCGCCCGAGCCCGCCGCGCCCAGCACGGTTGAGCTGCCACCCGCCGAGGAACCGGAACCTCCCAGCCCGATGCTGGAGGGCGCTCGCACCCAGGTGCGCGAAGGCACGACGTGGCTCGCCCGCAGCATCGACAGCTGGTTCGGTTCCCAGCCTTTCGAGGAGGGCGGCAAGATTTCCGATGGCCGCTTGAGCCTCGCGTTCCTGAAACGCCAGGACCAGAATGTCGACATCGACGTGCGCTTCAACGTGCAAGCGCGCCTGCCCAACGTCGAAAAGTTTGCCTACGTCTTCATCGGCCGTGATGACCGGCGCGACGTGCTGGCCGACACGCCCGATGCCTTCGCACGACAGAACCGCCTGTTGCGCGAGCGCGATGAAGACCCCGCCTTCGTGGCCGGGCTCGGACTCGACCTGCCGAACAACGTGAGCGTGCGCCTGGGCATGCGCGGCGGGTTCAAGCCTTATGTCCAGGCCCGCTACAGCCTGGACTGGACTTGGGACAGCGGCACGCAGGTGGCATTCCGCGAAACGGTGTTCTGGGCGCGCAGCGACCGCTTCGGCTCCACCACCGCCTTGTCGGTCGAACAGCCCCTGTCGCCCAGTCTTTCGCTGCGCTGGCTGGGCGCAGCCACGGTCACGCAGGAGGCGACCAAGTTCGAATGGTCCAGCGTGCTGGGCGGCTACCAGTCCTTCGGTTCACAGCGCCTGCTTTCGCTGGAACTGTTGACCGATGGCACCCAGGGCGCGGCAGTTGCCGTGTCCGACTGGGGCCTGCAAGTGAAATGGGCCCAGCCCGCTTATCGCGAGTGGCTGGTCCTTGAAGTGTTGGGGGGACACTTCTGGCCGCGGCCCGACGCCACGCAGGCACGCGGTCGCGTCTGGGCGGCCGGCGCCAGTCTCAGGATGACCTTCTAGCCAGACCCGCGCGCCGCCCCAGGCCGCGGCCCTGGCCTGCAACCGCTGATGGCCCGACAGACTTCGCCTGTCGCATTGTCCAAAAAAAATGCAGCGGGACGATGGCTACAGCAAGCGGTGGGCCCGCGCCAGCGCCATCAGGCGATCGATCTCGCGGTCTCGCAGGCCGCGTTCGTGCAGGGCGTGGGCGGTTTGTGTCAAGTAGTCCAGCGTGGTGCCGAAGCGGCCTTGGGCGTGGCGCAGCACATGCAGCATCTCGCTGTCGGGCAGGCGCGGCACGCAGGCCACGCTGCGCCGGCTGAGCGTGAAGGCCAGCGCCGGCACCACGCCGTGCGGCGTGCGTGCCGGCAGCACGCGCGCGTCGTAGACGCCGGTGGGCTGCTCGCGGGCCCAGAGGCGGTCGAGTTCGGCCTCGGCGCTTTCGGCGCGCAGCCGGTAAGCCACTCCACGGCAGGCGCCGCCGGGCAGCAGCGCGAACACCAGCCCCGGCTGCTGCGGCGTGCCGCGGTTCACGCGTGAACGCATGCGCAGCGCGCGGTGCCAGCCGCGCACCAGGGCCGGCCGGTGCTCGGCGGCGTCGAACTCCGGGCGCCAGATCAGTGAGGCGTAGCCGAACACCCACCACTCGCGGTGGCTGCGCCAGGCGGCACGCAGTTGTCGCAGCGCTTCGGCGGGGTCGCGCACGATCAACCCGGGGGCGATAGGGTCCAGCATCGGCGGCGAGGATCGCATACAGCGCGGGGACAGCGCGGGGACAGCGGGTTGGCGCCGAAGCACTGCCCGCGCTGCATTTGACGATGTAACCCAGTTACCGAATAATTCGCGCTTCGGTTACATGCCGGTCGTGCCCTTTTCACAGGCCCCTCTCTCACCATGACTTCAAACCCGAACCCGAACCCGAACCCGAACCCGAACCCGGCCCTGCACCCCGCCATCGGCGAGGTCACGCGCCGCATCACAGAGCGCAGCGCGCCATTGCGCAGCGCTTACCTGGCCCGCGTCGCCCGCAACGG
>JBBSCV010000357.1:0-4209 GCA_038249925.1 Burkholderiales bacterium | reverse complement strand
CCACGAGGGTGCGGGCCTGGAAGCCGAACAGCAGCACCACGGTGGCGATGAGGCCCACGACGGACCACGGCTTCAGCCGAGCCACCAACTCGGCCACGGCCTGCGGCGAGCGCTGCTGCAGCAGGTGCCGCGTGGCCATGCCTGCCAAGAGCGGCAGCACGACATACAGCGCCGTGGCGATCAGGAGCGTCTGCCATGGCACGCTGAGTTCGGTGACGCCGAGCAGGAAGGCCGCAATCGGTGCGAAGGCCACCACCATGATGAGGTCGTTCACCGAGACCTGCACCAGCGTGTAGTTGGCGTCGCCCTTCACCATTTGGCTCCAGACGAAGACCATCGCCGTGCAGGGCGCCACGCCGAGCAGGATCATGCCGGCGATGTATTCGTTGGCCGACTGCGGGTCGACCCAGGGCGCGAAGACGTGCTGGAAAAAGAGGACCCCCAGCGCCGCCATCGTGAAGGGCTTGACGAGCCAGTTGATCACCAGCGTCAGCACCAGGCCGCGCGGCCGTTTGCCGACGTCCTTCACCGATGTCCAGTCGATCTGGATCATCATCGGATAGATCATCACCCAGATGAAGACGGCCACCACCAGGTTGACGTGCGCAAACTCGAGCGCCGCAATGGCCTGAAAGGCCGCGGGTGCAGCCAGCCCCAAACCGACACCGGCGAGGATGCCCAGGCCCACCCAGACGGTGAGGAAACGTTCGAAGAGGCCCATGTTTCCTTGTTCGGCTCGGTTCTGCAGCTAAGTTCTGCGGCTCGGTTTTGGATCTCAGCGTGTGCCGATGTGGTCGATCTCGCGCTGCAGCGACAGCCGGTCCAGCGAGGCCAGCGGCAGTGCCAGCATCAGGTCGATGCGGCGTTTCAGCAGTACGGTGGTCTCCCAGAAGGCCGCGGCCTTGTCCTCGTCGCTGCCTTGAACCGCGCCGGGGTCGGGCAGGCCCCAATGTGCCGAGATCGGCTGGCCGGGCCAGACCGGGCAGACCTCGCCGGCAGCGGAGTCGCAGACGGTGAACACGAAGTCCATATTGGGTGCTTCGGGCGCGGCGAACTCCGACCAGTCCTTGCTGCGGCAGCCCTTGCTCGGGAGGTGCAGGCGCTCGAGTGTCTGCAGGGCCAGCGGGTTGACCGTGCCGGAGGGCTGGCTGCCCGCCGAGTAGGCGTGGAAGCGGCCCTGCCCCATGCTGTTCATCAGGCCCTCGGCAATGATCGAACGTGCCGAGTTGTGCGTGCAGATGAAGAGCACGTTGTAGACCTTGTGGGTGGTGTGCTCGCTGCTGGGCTCGCTGCTTTGCTCATTGGTGTCGTTGCTCATGGCGCTTCCGGTGGTGTCGAGTGTGTGGTTTCGGTGTGGGTGATCAACAGTTCGTGCAGTCGGGTGGTGCAACGATCTCGCAAGTTCCCACGTCTGCGGCTTCGCAGCAGTGCGCGGTGAGGTAGCCGAGCAGCGCGTTCATCTGCGCCAGCGAAGGGCGGTAGATCAGGTGGCGCCCGTCACGCTGCTGCGACACCAGCCCGGCGTGCATCAGCTCCTTCAGGTGGAAGGACAGCGTCGATGCGGGCACGTCCAGCGTGGCCGACAGGGCGCTCGGCGTCAGCCCTTGCGGGCCCGCGCCGATGAGCGCGCGGAAGACGCGCAGGCGCATGCCCTGGGCCAAGGCGGCGAGCGAGGCAACGGCGGCTCTTTCGTCCATGGGTGCTCCGGTGGTCAGGTAGCTGCGAAGGTCCAATCGACATTTCAACGAATATAGAAATGATAGAGCAAAGGCATGACGAATTCGTGGCAATGGGCTCGGTGCGCGATGCAGGACCCGTTGCGCGGAGCTGGCGCGCTTTCGGACTTCTGGCTCCTGACCGCCCCGCGCGGCGCTGCGGGCGTCGCTACCATCAGCGCCACCGTATCAGCCCGCCGTTCAGGAGCCCACCGCATGCGTGCCTTGTCAAGCCAGAACTTCGTGCGCTGCGCTGCGCTGGCGGCCCTGCTCGGCGCCACGCTGCTGCCCGCGGCGGCGCAACAGAAGTTCAGCTTCACCACCAACTGGTACGCCCAGGCCGAACACGGCGGCTTCTACCAGGCTATGGCCGGCGGTCTGTACAAGAAGGGAGGTCTGGACGTCACGCTGAAGATGGGCGGCCCGCAGGTCAACATCATGCAGCTGCTGGCCGCCGGCCGGACCGACTGCGTGATGGGCTACGACATGCAGACACTCAGCGGCTGGGAACAAGGCGTGACTGCGGTCACCGTGGCTGCAGCCTTCCAGAAAGACCCGCTGGTGCTCATCGGTCACCCCGAAGTCTTCAAGCGGCTGGAAGATTTGAAGGGCAAGACGATCCTCATCTCGCCGGCCGGTTTCACCGTGCAGTGGCCCTGGTTGAAAGAGAAGTACGGGCTGGATGACCGTCAGCGTCGGCCCTACAACTTCAGCATCCAGCCTTTCATCGCCGACAAGAACGTGGTGCAGCAGGGCTACCTCAGCAGCGAGCCCTACGCCATCGAGAAAGAGGCCAGGTTCAAGCCCACGGCGATCCTGCTGTCCGACCACGGCTGGCCGCCCTACGGCCAGACCATCGTGTGCATGGAAAAGACGGTGAAGGAGCGGCCCGCCGCCGTGGCCGCCTTCGTCAAGGCCAGCATGCAGGGCTACAAGGACTATCTGAAGGGCGACCCACGGGCTGCCAATGCGCTGATCAAGCGCGACAACCCCGCGATGAGCGACGACCTCCTGGCCGTCGGCATACGCCTGCTCAACGAAAGCGGCATGGTCTTCGGCGGCGACGCTGCGACGCTGGGCGCGGGTGTCATCACCGACGCGCGCATGAAAATCACCTACGACATGATGGTGCGGCTGAAGCTGCTGAACCCGGCCAAGGTGGACCTGAAGCGCACCTACACGACGCAGTTCGTGAAGGACCTGAAGATCCTGCCGTGAGCCCGTTGGGTGGTCCGATGAACGCGGCAGTCGTCGAGCTGCGCGCTGCGGCCAAGACCTACGCCAGCGGCACGCAGGCGCTGTTGCCCGTTGACCTGTGCGTGGCTCCCGGCGAGTTCCTGACGCTGCTGGGCCCGAGCGGCTGCGGCAAGAGCACGCTGCTGAAGATGGTGGCCGGGCTGCTGGCGCCCAGCAGCGGCGAGGTGCGAGTCTGGGGCGAGGCGCCGTCTCTCGGCCTCAGCCCGGGGGGGCGGACTGGCAGCCCCGGTGGCGCAGCCCGGCGCCCGCTGGGCTTCGTGTTTCAGGAAGCCACGCTGATGCCCTGGGCCAGCGTCTGCACCAACGTGCGCCTGCCGCTCGATCTGGCCGGCGTGCCGCGCCCAGAGGCCACGCCGCGTGTGCGCGCGGCACTGCAACTGGTCGGACTGGACGCTTTTGAAGACAGCCTGCCGCGTGAACTGAGCGGCGGCATGCGGATGCGTGCATCCATCGCGCGCTGCCTGGTGACGCAGCCGAGCCTGCTGCTGATGGACGAGCCTTTCGGCGCGCTGGACGAGATCACCCGCTTCCGGCTCGACAGCGATCTGCTGGCGCTGTGGCAACAGCAGGGGCTGACAGTGATCTTCGTCACCCATTCGATTCACGAAGCCGTGTTCCTGAGCCAGCGTGTGCTGGTCATGGCGGCGCGGCCGGGCAGGGTGGTGGATGAGATCGCCATCGACGAGCCCTACCCACGCAGCGCCGTTTTCCGCGTCAGCACCGCCTTTGCGCGCCACGCCGCAAGGCTGCAGGACAGTTTGCTGTCGGCCAGTGCAGAGCAAAGCCGCGCATGAACGAACGCTGGCAGACGGTGTTCTGGCCCGCCGCGGTGGCGGTGCTGCTGCTGGCGCTGTGGCAGGGCCTGGTGGTGGCCTTCGAGGTGCCGGTGTTCCTGGTGCCGTCGCCGCTGCGCGTGTGGCAGGCGCTGGTGGAAGACGGCGGCCTGCTCTTCGCAGCGCTGCTGAACACGCTGAAGATCACGCTGCTGGCCTTTGCCTTGGCGGTGGTGCTGGGCACCGCCATCGCGTTCGCGTTCGTGCAAAGCCGCGTCATCGAGACCGCGCTTTTCCCCTATGCGGTGCTGCTGCAGGTGACACCTGTCGTGGCCATCGCGCCCTTGATCGTCATCTGGGTCAAGGACCCCACGGCCTCGCTGGTGGTGTGCGCGGCGTTGGTGGCGCTGTTTCCGGTCATCGCCAACACCACGCTCGGCCTGCGCAGTGTCGACCCCGGTCTG
>JBBSCV010000356.1:0-4210 GCA_038249925.1 Burkholderiales bacterium | reverse complement strand
GCTGCGCTGCGCCCGCGCCAGGGCGAAGTGGCGAATTCGACGTAAGCGTCGATGTCCAGCTTGCCGGCCAGATAGTCTTCGTAGAAAGCATCGTTGCGGCGGCTGAAGGTCGCAGCGTCGGCCCAGCCCAAGGTGATGATGAATTCGCCGAAGGCGTGATCGCTGTCCTTCGGGATCAGCGTGCCGTCGAGGTCGAAGAGGGCCAGGTTCATGCGGCGCGCGCCTCCGCGCCGTGGCCGTCCTGCTCGGCGAGCATGCGGCGCAGCAGCGGCACCGTGAGCCGCCGCCCCTCGGCCAGCGCGAAGTTGTCGAGGCGGTCGAAGAGCTTCATCAGATGCCCGAGGTCGCGCGGAAAGTGGGTCAGCAGATGGTCCATCAATTCGTCAGGCAGCAAGATGCCGCGGCGGTCGCCCTCACGGCGCAGCGCGGCACGAGTTTCAGCGTCGCTCAGCGGCTGCAGTGCAAACACGTGGCCCCAGGCCAGCCGCGTGCGCAGGTCGTCGCGCAACGGCAGATCGACGGGCGGCAGACGTCCTGCGGCCGCCACCTGCACGGCCTGCGCAGTGGCCTCGATGAACAACGCGAAGGCCGCCTGCTGGGCGTGCGCGTCCAGCGCCTCGCAGCGGTCGATGACCACGGCCGCCCAATCGGGCTGCAGTGTCCACGGCATCGGCTCGTCAGCATCGAGCCATCCCACCCGCTGTCCCTGTGCCTGGCAACGCGCCGCCAAGCCGCGCAACAAGTGCGTTTTGCCGCTGCCTGGCGGGCCCCACACATATACAGGCGCAGCCGGCATGGCCAGGCTGCGCAGGTGCTGCAGCGCGGCGCCATTGCTGCCCGGCAGGAAGTTGTCGAAGTCGGGCTCGGGCGCCGGGCCTATCGGCAGCGGAATCTGCTTCATGGCTTCAATGCGCGCGCCGCCATTGTGCGAGCGCTTCGCGCAGATGCGGTGCGTCGGATGCTTCGGGGCAGTGCAGCAGATAGGCCGCCAGTTCTTGCTCGGCCTCGGCGTAGCAACCCCGGCGGGCCAGCACCAGCGCCAGTTCGCGGCGCTCTGCCCAGTGCAGCGGTTGCACGATGACCAGCCGGCGCAGGACCGCGGCCAGACGCGGCAGATCGTCGGCGCTGCGATGCACCTCCTTCAGATTGCGCAAGAGCCGGGTGAGGATGTCGCGCGGCGTGGCCGGCTGCAGCCAGGCGTCCAGCGAGGCTTCGCCGGCGCGCTTGCCCATGCCTTCGAGCTGTTGGCGAAAGGGCGCCAGCCGTTCTTCCAGGTCTTCTCGCGTCAGCGACTGGCCGCTGAAGGGGTCGATCACGACCTCGCCGTTCGGCAGGCTCAGCTTGACGAGGAAATGACCTGGGAAACACACCCCGTCGGCTTGCAGGCCGGCGCGCTGCGCGAGCTCGATGTACAGCAGCGCCAGCGTGATGGGGATGCCGCGCCGCGTTTGCAGCACCGCAGGCACCAGACTGTTGCGCGGGTCGTAGTAGTCGTTGACGTTGCCGGCGAAGCCCAGCTCCTGGAAAAAATACGGGTTCAGCAAGCGCAGGCGCTGCAACGGGGCCGCATCGGCGGGCAGGCGGCGGCACAGGCGCTCGGCCAATGCGTCCACCTCGGACAGCACGCCTTGGACGTCCAGCTCGGGCATCTCGTCCTGAGCGACTGCAACGGCGGCCTCCAGCAGCGGCAGGCTGCTATCTTCGGCCAGCAACGAGGCAAAGAAGTCGAGGGCGCTGGGCGCTTCGAAGTGCACGGTTCCGGACATCCCCGGCAGTGTAGGTCAGCCGCGACGCATGAACTGGCGCGGGCGCAAGCCGCAGGCTGCCAGCACCGCGAAGTAGAGCAAGGCCACGCCGCCCAGCACCCCGGCCACCGCTGCGGCACGCAGCGCCCACTGCGACTGCAGGCCGGTCCAGTCGATGTAGTACGCGGCGGCGGCCAGGGCCGCGCCCAGCGCGGCATTCGCCAGCAGCACGCGACATGAGAAACCCAGCCACCCGGGCTGGGGTTCGAACGTGCCGGCGCGCAGCAACCCGGCCAGCAGGAAACCGGCGTTGATCAGCGCGCCCAGGCCGATGGACAAGGCCAGACCGGCGTGCCCCAGCCACGGCACGAAGACCACGTTCATGGCCTGTGTGGCGACCAGCACCCCGATGGCAATCTTCACCGGCGTGCGGATGTCCTGCTTCGCGAAGAACGCAGGCGCCAGCACCTTGATCGCCACCAGGCCGAGCAGGCCCACACCGTAGCCGCGCAGCGCCAGCACCGTCATCGCCACGTCTTCCGTTCGGAAGGCGCCGTAGTGAAAGAGCACCGATACCAGACCCACGGGGAAGATCAGCAGTGCCAGCGCGCTGGGCAGGGCCAGCATCAGCACCAGGCGCAGACCCCAGTCGACCATGCCCGAATACGCCGCTGCGTCTTGCCGCGCCTGTGCCGCAGAAAGCTGCGGCAGCAGCACCACCCCCATGGCCACGCCCAGCAGCGCGGTGGGGAACTCCATCAGCCGGTCTGCATAGGTCAACCACGACACCGCGCCCACCCCCACGTGCGACGCGATCTGGGTGTTGATGAGCAGCGAGATCTGCGCCACCGACACGCCCAGCAGCGCCGGCGCCATTTGCTGCAGCACACGCTTCACACCCGGGTGACGCCAGGCGGCCGCGATGCGCGCAGGCGTCATGCCAATGCGCGGCAGGCAGCCGATGGCAGCCAGCGCCGGCAGCTGCACTGCGGCCTGCAACAGGCCGCCCAGCATCACCCCCACGGCCAGCGCCATGATGGGCTCGTACCCCCAGCGCGGCATCTGCGGCGACAACCACCAGGCGGCGGCAATGACACTCAGGTTCAGCAGCACGGGCGTGACGGCGGGCACGACGAAACGCCTCCATGTGTTGAGCACTGCCGCGGCCAGCGCCACCATCGACATGAAGCCGATGTAGGGAAACATCCAGCGCGTCAGCAGCACGGCGGTGTCGAAGCGCTCCAACCCCGAGCCCATCAGCCACACCAGCACGGGCGCGCCCGCCACGCCCACCACGCAGGTGGCCAGCAGCAGCCAGGCCAGCACGGTGGCCACGGCGCTCAACAGCAACTGCGTGGCCGCCTCTCCGTCGCGTTCACGCGACGCAGCCAGCAAGGGCACGAAGGCCTGCGAGAAGGCGCCCTCGGCGAAGAGGCGGCGGAACAGGTTGGGGATGCGAAAAGCGACGTTGAACGCGTCGGTGACAGCACTGGCGCCAAAGGTGGTGGCCACCAACTGCTCGCGCACCAGACCCGTGATGCGCGACAGCAGCGTCATCAGTGAAACGGTGGAGGCAGCCTTGAGCAGGTTCACGAGGGCGCCGAGTATAGAGAGCGGCATCCGCCAGGCAGTCCGGCCTCGTCTGTGCGTGCTACACTCGATCCTCTTTGCACCCTAATCAGCAGTTCTCAGAACTACGCCAAACCAAGCATGGCCACTTCGACAAAAGCCAAGAAGAAAACTGTTCGCCTCGCCTCGGGCCGCAAGCGAGCCCGCCAGGACGTTGTGCTGAATGCCGCCAACACCTCGCTGCGCTCGCGCTTCCGCACTGTCGTCAAGAACGTGCAGAAGGCAGTGCTCGGCGGCGACAAGGCCAAGGCCACCGACAGTTTCAAGACCGCCCAGAGCGTCATCGACTCGGTCGCCGACAAGGGCATTTTCCACAAGAACAAGGCAGCCCGCCTGAAGAGCCGCCTGTCCGCCAAGGTCAAGGCGCTGGCGCTCGCCGCCTGACGCGCAGACAGGTAGAAATGAAGGGTCCGCAGTGCGGGCCCTTTTTCATTTCTGGCTCTGTACTGCACAGGCCTGGTGGCCCTTTTCGGTGATCGTCACTTCTGGGTGATCTCCAGAACGCGCAGCTGGTTGTCGCGGGCGAAGTTCATCACGAAGTCCCAGGCCATGGGCTCGATGCCCTGCAAGGCTTCGCTGACGATCACGCACTTCACGCCCTCCACCACCTGCGGCACGCAATAAGGCGAATAGCCGATGTAGGCGGCAATGCCGCCCGCGCCACCGCTGCCCATCCCCGGCCTGAAGCAGGACATGGCGCCCGCCAGACGTTCTGCCCAGTCGCTCGGGCGGAAGGTGCGGCCTTCGAGTGTCAGGCCCTGGATCGTGTACTGGCGGGGGGTGTTGAGGCTCATCAGCAACGGCGCGCCCTGTGGACGCGCCGGGTTCACACGCAG
>JBBSCV010000355.1:0-4227 GCA_038249925.1 Burkholderiales bacterium | reverse complement strand
TGGCTGGCTGACGGCAGCGGCCTGCGCTTTGCGCCGCTGCGCCTGGGGCAGACGGGACTGGACGGCCGCGTGCAGGTGCTGGAAGGTCTGCAGGCCGGTGACCCGGTGGTGGTGTACAGCGACAAAGAGCTCACTGCCGGCAGCCGCATCAAGCTTGTCGACGCGGTCGCCGGCCAGAAACCATGATCAGCCTGGCCGGGCGCGACATCCTGCATTCATGGGGCAAGTTCGTGCTGACCGGGGTCGGCCTGGGTCTGCTGATCGGCGTGACGCTGACGATGGCCGGTGTCTACCGCGGCATGGTCGACGACGCCCGCATGCTGCTGAACAACAGCCGCGCCGACCTGTGGGTGGTGCAACAAGACACGCAGGGGCCGTATGCCGAAGCCTCTGGCATTCGCGACGACGTGGTGCGAAGCATTCTCGGCATGCCCGGCGTGGCGCGCGCAGCCAACGTCACCTACCTGACGATGCAGGTGCGCAGCGCAGCCACCGACGTGCGCGCGATGGTGGTGGGCTTCGAAGTCGGCCAGCCGGGGCTTCCCGGCGCGCCGGGCTACCTGGTCGCCGGGCGCCACATCACGCGCAGCCACTACGAGGCCGTGGCCGATGTGAAAACCGGATTTCTGCTGGGCGAGCGCGTGCGCATCCGACGACACGACTACACCGTGGTCGGCCTCACCCGGCGCATGGTGTCGTCGGGCGGCGACCCGATGGTCTTCATCCCGCTGAAAGACGCGCAGGAAGCGCAGTTCCTGAAAGACAACGACGCCATCCTGAACGAGCGCGCGCGCACCGCTGCCAACCCGAGCCTGAACCGGCCCGGCGTGCCTGGCCTGCTGCAGGCCATTCAAGGCTCGCAGGCCAGCAACCACAACGTCAACGCCGTGCTGGTGCAACTGAAGCCGGGCTTCGAGGCCGAGGCAGTGGCCGAACCGATCCGCCGCTGGAAGCACCTGGAGGCCTTCACCCGGGTGCAGATGGAAGAGATCCTGGTAGCCAAGCTGATCGCCACGTCTGCCAGGCAGATCGCCATGTTTCTGGTCATCCTGGCCATCGTCAGCGCGGCCATCGTGGCCTTCATCATCTACACGATGACGCTGGGAAAAATCCGCGAGATCGCGGTGCTCAAGCTGATCGGCACGCGCAACCGCACCATCGCCGGCATGATCCTGCAGCAGGCGCTGGGGCTGGGCTTGATCGGCTTCATCGTCGGCAAGGTGGCGGCCACTTTCTGGGCGCCGATCTTCCCCAAGTACGTGTTGCTGGAGCCCGGTGACGCGGTGCGCGGGCTGGTCGCGGTGATGGTGATCTGCGCACTGGCCAGCACGCTGGCGATACGGGCTGCGCTGAAGGTCGACCCGGCCGCGGCCATCGGCGGATGACGGCTCGACTCGACATGACCGAACCCGGCATCCGCATCGAGGGCTTGAGCAAACGCTACGGCGAAGGCAGCACTGCCGTCGACGCGTTGAAAGACGTCAACATGGTGGTGGCGCCTGGCGAGGTGGTCGGCCTCATCGGGCCATCCGGCTCAGGCAAGAGCACGCTGCTGAAGTGCCTGGGCGCTGTGATCGAGCCCACGGCCGGCCGCATGGTGCTGGGTGGCGAGACCATCTACGACAACGGCTGGAGAATCACTGACTTGCGTGCGCTGCGGCGCGACCGCATCGGCTTCGTGTTCCAGGCGCCCTACCTCATCCCGTTCCTGGATGTCACGGACAACGTCGCACTGCTGCCGATGCTGGCCGGCCGCCCCAATGCAGAAGCGCGGGCGCGAGCGCTGGAGCTGCTGAACGCGCTGGATGTGGGCCATCGCGCGCGGGCACAACCCTCCGAGCTGTCGGGTGGCGAACAGCAGCGGGTCTCGATTGCTCGCGCTTTGGCCAACCGGCCGCCTGTGATCCTGGCCGACGAGCCGACCGCTCCGCTCGACAGCGAACGGGCGCTGGCGGTGGTTCGCATCCTGAACCAGATGGCCGTGCAGCACCACACCGCCATCATCGTGGTGACGCACGACGAGAAGATCATCCCGACCTTCAAGCGCATCTATCACATCAGGGATGGCAGAACCGAAGAAGAGGCCGGACAAGGCCTCACGCTGTAGGGCGAGACACGCTTGCGCATGACAGAGATTTCATCGAGCCTTGGAAAGCGACAGAACCCATGAACTGGATCAGGAAACTCTTGGGCACACCCGCGGCGCAAGTGCCCGCGCCGCACGTGGACGCCGAGGTGCACCCGCTGCCCGCCGGCACTGTGCTGGTGGACGTGCGCTCGCAGGACGAGTTCGATGCCGGGCACCTGGAAGGCGCCGTTTTGCTGCCGCTCGACCGGATTCAGACCGACATCGAGCGCTCGGTGCCCGACCGGTCGACGCCCTTGGTGCTGTACTGCCGCTCTGGCGCCCGCTCGGGCAGGGCATGCACCCTGCTTGCGCAGATGGGCTATGCCACGGTCACCAACGGTGGCGGCATCGGCTCGCTGGCCGAGCGTTTGAACCGGGCCATCACCGTCACCGCCGGCCGCTGACGCTTGCCGCCTTGCGCCGGGGCAGTTCTGCGGTGGGCACGCGCAGACGCCCGACACTCAAGCTCATTAAACTGCTGATCCATGCGACGAACCCGGGTGCTGGCGTCTGTGTTGGCTGTGCTGGCAGTGCTGCTGGTGGCCGGCGGTGCGCTGTTCTGGGCATCGGGCGCTGGCTTCAAACCAGGCGCCGGTGCGGCCTACCAGACGGCACCAGACGAAGTGTCTGCCGGGGAAGCGGCGCGCATCACATTGCGGCTGCGCGTGTGGGGCTCGGGGGGGCCTGCACGCGGCCGGTACGAGGCCGTTAGCCTGCAGTGGCGCAGCGGTGCGGGCGGTGCGTGGCAAACCGCGTTGCCTGAAGCGGTCCATGAAACGCCAGGCGAAGTGGCGTACGACTTCGTCGTGGCCACGCCGGCCACCCCGGGCGGGACGCTGTCCTATCGGTTCACCTTCGTCTTCGACGGCGTCGACTCGAGCGTCGACGGCTTGAAGGTGCTGCGCCTGACAGAGCGGCAGCCCGGCGCTCCGCTCCGTTGAGTCTCGCGCTGGCTTGCTCGCTGACTCGCCCGCTGCTCCGCGCGCCGACCGGTATCACCCCTTTCACGGTGGCCCGACCACGGCATCGACCATGGCTTGGGCCTCCTGCACCAGGGTTTGCAGATGCGCTTGGCTGCGAAAGCTTTCGGCGTAGATCTTGTAGATGCTTTCCGTACCTGACGGCCGCGCAGCGAACCAGCCACTGGCCGCACTGACCTTGATGCCGCCGATGGCTGCACCGTTGCCCGGGGCCTGCGTGAGGATGGACTCGATCTTCTCGCCGGCCAGTTCAGTGCTTGTGAATTGCTGCGGCGACAGCGCGGCCAGACGCAGCTTCTGCTGAGGTGTCGCGGCCGCTTCGACCAAGCGGGCCACCGGGCTGCCGAGCTGCTGCGCCAGATCGGCATACAGCTGCCCCGGGTCGCGCCCCGTGACGGCCGTGATCTCGGCGGCCAGCAGCCCCGCGGTGATGCCGTCCTTGTCGGTCGTCCACACCGCACCGTCGCGCCGCAGAAAGCTCGCGCCTGCGCTCTCCTCGCCGGCGAAACCCAGGCTTGCATCCAGCAAGCCGGTGGCGAACCACTTGAAGCCGACCGGCGCCTCGAAGAGCTGGCGGCCGAGCCGCGCCGTCACGCGGTCGATCAGCTGCGTGCTCACCACTGTCTTGCCGACGGCCGCCTGCGCACCCCACTGCGGCCGGTGGCGAAACAGGTGCTCGATGGCGACGCACAGAAAGTGGTTCGGCGGCAGCAGGCCCTGCCCCGGTGTGACGATGCCGTGGCGGTCGTGGTCGGTGTCGCAGGCGAAGGCGATGTCGTAGCGGTCTTTCAGGGCAATCAGCCGTTGCATCGCGTAGCGCGAAGACGGGTCCATGCGGATCTGGCCGTCCCAGTCCAGCGTCATGAAGCTGAAGGTGGGGTCGACGACGTCGCTGACGACCGAAAGATCGAGCCGCCAACGTTCTGCGATCGCGCCCCAGTAGTGGACGCCGGCGCCGCCCATGGGGTCGACCCCCATGCGCAGCCCCGCATGACGAATCGCATCCAGGTCGATCACCTGTGCCAGGTCATCGACGTAGCGGGCCCGGTAGTCGTGGCGGTGTGTCGTCGTCGCCTGCAGCGCCTGCGCGTGCGGCATGCGGCGCACGCCCGCCAGGCC
>JBBSCV010000354.1:0-4232 GCA_038249925.1 Burkholderiales bacterium | reverse complement strand
GGCAAGCTGTACGAGAGCAAGGCCCTGCACCGTTTCGCGCTGCTGATGGCGCCATCGGGCCTGGTGGCGGTACTGGCCGGCTGGATCACCACCGAGGTCGGCCGCCAGCCCTGGACGATCCAGGGCCTGCTGCGCACCGCCGAGTCGGCTTCGCCGCTGGCTGCGCCCGCTGTCGCTGCATCGCTCGTGGCCTTCGTCATCGTCTACTTCGCGGTGTTCGGCGCCGGGGTGCTCTACATCCTGAAGCTGATGGCCAAGCCGCCGGTGGTGCATGAATCGGCGCCGCCGAACATCCCGGTTCGCAGCGCAGGCACCACGCCCGCAGTGGCCTTGCGGCCCGACGCACTGGCTACCGATCTGGGAGCCGCGCAATGAACATCGACCTGACCGTCCTCTGGGCGCTGATCCTCGTCGTCGCCGTGTTCGTCTACGTGGTGCTCGACGGGTTCGACCTGGGCATCGGCATCCTCTTCCGCAGGTTCGCGGTGGGCCACGACCGAGACACCGCGATGAACAGCATCGCGCCGGTGTGGGACGGCAACGAAACCTGGCTGGTGCTGGGCGGCGGGGGGCTGCTGGCGGCGTTTCCGCTGGCGTATGGCCTGATCTTTTCGGCCTTGTACGCCCCCATCATCGCGATGTTGCTGGCCCTCGTGTTCCGCGGCGTGGCCTTCGAGTTCCGCTGGCGCGACCCCGCGCACCGCGGCTTCTGGGACCTGGCCTTCACCGGAGGCTCGCTGCTGGCCGCGTTGTCGCAAGGCGTGGTGCTGGGCGCGCTGCTGCAGGGCGTGGCCATCAGCGACCGGGCCTACGCAGGCGGCTGGTGGGACTGGCTGACGCCGTTTTCGCTGATCACCGGCGTCAGCGTGGCGGTGGCGTATGCCCTGCTGGGCGCCACCTGGCTGGTGATGAAGGCCGAAGGCGCGCTGCAGCAACAGGCGCGGATGATGGCGGGTTGGCTGGGCGCGGCGACCCTGGCCGCCATCGTGGCGGTAAGCATCGCCACGCTGTTCCTCAGCGCCGACTACTTCTCGAACTGGCTGCACTGGCCGAATCTGCTGTGGGTGGCGCCGGTGCCCGTGCTCGTGGCGATATCCAGTGCGGCTTTCTGGCGCAGCCTGAAGGCGGGCCATGAGTTGGCGCCCTTTCTGCTGACGCTGGGCGTCTTCTTGCTGTGCTTCGTAGGCCTGGGCATCAGCGTGTTTCCCTACGTCATCCCCGGCGCCGTGACCATCTGGGCCGCCGCCACCGACCACAGCAGCCAGGTCTTCATGCTGTGGGGTACCGGGCTCGTGCTGCCGATGATCCTGGGCTACACCGCCTGGTCGTACTGGGTCTTCCGCGGCAAGGTGCAAGCCGACGGGTACCACGCATGAAGCGGCCCTCTCTCTCGCTCCACTCGGCTTTTCGCTGGCCAGCCATGGTGCCACCGCCTGCCGATGCGCCCTTGGCACCGCTGTGGCAACGGCTGCTGTGGATGGCCGCCATCTGGGTGGCCAGCATCGGTGTGCTGCTGGCGGTAGCTCTGCTGCTGCGCATGACGCTGCGCCAATGAACAACGCATCTGCTCCACATCCGATCGATCCCCGAAATCTTGCGTTCCAAAAGACGCGACCACCGGCAAGGAGCCGAACATGACCGCCATCCCCATCCCCATCCCCATCGCCTGTAGCCCTGTCGTCGCCAACGATCCTGAGCGCCGCGTCTGGCTGCTGGCCACGGCCGCAGCGGGCGGCACTGCAGTCGTCGCCACGGCCATTCCCTTCGTCTCGACCTTTGCGCCCAGCGAGCGTGCCAAAGCCGCCGGTGGCCCGGTCGAGGTCGACATCTCCGACATTCCTCCCGGCGGCGCCAAGACCGTGGAATGGCGCGGCAAGCCTGTCTGGGTCGTGCGGCGCACGCCGGAGATGCTGGCGGCGTTGCAAGGCCACGACGGCGAGCTCGTGGACCCACAGTCGGCCAAGGAACAGCAACCCGCGTATGCACAGAACGTAGCGCGGGCCATCAAGCCCGAGGTCTTCGTTGCCATCGGCATCTGCACCCACCTGGGTTGCTCGCCCAGCGACGCCCCCAAGGGCGGCAACAACCCGAGTCTGCCTGCCGACTGGCCGGGCGGCTTCTTCTGCCCCTGCCACGGCTCCACCTTCGACGGTGCTGGCCGGGTGTTCAAGAACAAGCCGGCACCGACCAACCTGGAGATTCCGCCGCACCGTTACGCAGGCGAGACGCGGATCCTCATCGGCGACGATGCCGCCGCGTGAAGCCCAACGAGTGGACAGCGCCATGTATTTTCGACTTCTGCACGACGAACGCAGCGGCGCGGTGAGCTATCTGCTCGCCGATCTGGACGCCGGTGAGGCCGTTCTGGTCGACCCCCGCGGCGCGGATGTCCCCGTACTCAACGCCATGTTGGACGAACACCAGCTTCGCCTGAGATGGCTGCTGCGCACCCACGAGCATGATGCGCTGCTGACCGGCGAGGCCGCAGCGCTGGATGCACTGGGTGCGCCCCGCATCCAGCACCACCATCCGGTGTCGGAACCGCATGGCGAACCAGGCAGTAAACCCTCGCACGCCGTCCTCACGTTCGGCAACGAACATGTCCAGGTGCTGCGCACGCCGGGCCACACCCCTGGGTGTCTTAGCTACCTGTGGCGCGACCGCCTGTTCTGCGGCGGGCTGCTGGCCGTGGACGCCTGCCCCTTCCAGCCGCGCCCGGCGCTGCCCGAGGCCTTGTGGGACAGCGTCGTCAACGATGTCTTCAAGCGCCCCGCTGAAACCCTGCTGTTCACGGGCCACGCGACCCGTGCGCGCGCGGTGTCCAACGTTCTGGAGCAGCGGCGCTGGCATCCCTGGTTCGGCGGTGCGACGCGCGACGAGTTCCTCGCGCGGGTCCGCACCCTGTCGCCAGCAGCAGCAACCTCGACCGAAACGCCATCCACCTCCCAGTCCCAACACGAGCACACAGACGATGACCTCAGCCTACGCACTCACCATTGAGCTGCCGCAGCCGCTGGCTGCCGCAATCGACACATTGCGGGCGGCCCTGGCCGCAGAACAGATGGGCATCGTCAGCGAGGTCGACGTGCAAGCCACGCTGAAGGCCAAGCTGGGCCTGGACAGCCACCCGCAGAAGCTGCTGGGCATTTGCAGTCCGAAGGTGGCCCACGCCATCCTGAGTGCCGAACCCGACATGGGTGCCATGCTGCCGTGCGGCTGCGGCGTGGCCGAGGCCCGGCCGGGCGTGACACGCATCGCGCTGCAGGACCCTGCGGTCATCGCGGCGACGACCGACAACGCGGACGTGCAGGCAGCCTGCGACATGGCGACTGCCGCGCTGCAACGGGTGGTGGCGCGCCTTGCCCAGGGCATCGCGGGCCCAACGGCCAGCGCGACATGAGCACACACCGCGATCCGGCTCGCATCACCGTGCTGGGCGCAGGCTTCGGCGCGCTGTCCACGGTGCGCGAGCTGCGTCGACGTGACCGCAACGCACGCATCACCCTCGTGGCACCGCGCGCCGAGTTGCACTACCTGCCCGGCATCATCTGGATCCCGAGCGGCCTGCGCTCGCGCGCCGACCTGGTGGTGCCGCTGGACAACTTCCTGCGGCGCATGGCCGCCGACTTCCACCCGGCCGAGGTCACTGGCCTGTCCGACGGCGGGCGCAGCGTGCACACCACAGGGGGTCACGTGGCCAACGACGCCCTGGTCATCGCCACCGGTGGCCGCTTCATCAAGAAGCTGTCGGGCATCGAACACGCCATCACGCCCTGCGAAGGCATCGCCGCGGCAGAGCGCATCCGCGACCGCCTGCGCGAGATGCAGGGCGGCACCATCGCGGTTGGTTTCGCCGGCAACCCGAACGAGCCCACCGCGGTGCGTGGCGGGCCGATGTTCGAGTTTCTCTTCGGCATCGACGAGCAGCTCAAGCGCGAAGGCCGGCGCGACCGCTTCGAGATCGTCTTCTTCAACCCCAGCACCGAACCCGGCAACCGCCTCGGCCCCAAAGCCGTGAAGCACCTGTTGGCCGAGATGGCGCGGCGTGGCATCCGCACCCACCTGGGCCACAAGCTCATGCGCTTCGAGGCCGACAAGGTGGTCACCGAAGGCGGTGAGTTCGCTGCCGATCTGATCCTCTTCATGCCCGGCATGACGGGCAACGCCTGGTTCGACGCCACCGAGCTGCCGCGCTCGCCCGGCGGCCTGCTGCAGGCCGACGCGCATTGCCG
>JBBSCV010000353.1:0-4301 GCA_038249925.1 Burkholderiales bacterium | reverse complement strand
GCCACGCCCCACGGCCCTTCACGCACGGCGCAGAGCACGCGCATGCGGTCGAAGCGCGTGAGCAGCTCGCGCACCCAGGGCTCGAAGGCGGCAGGCTCAGCCGGGCGCTGCGCCAGCAGTTGCAGACAGTCGGCGTAGCCACCCTCGGCACCGGCGCGGCCGTGCACGGCCAGGCGTGCTGCGGCCTGGGCTTCGTGCGTCTGCACCAACGCCAGTTCAGCACCCGGCGCAGCGCGCAGCATGGCCAGCGCCGCGGCACCTTCGCCGCGGTTCACCGCCTGCGCCAGTTGGCCGATGGGGCCGGCGAAGCGCCGGCTCTGCCGCAACACCACGGTCCGTTGCGCCAGCCCGTCGGCGGACGCTGTGGTGTCGGGGGTCAACACCTGGCCGCTGCAGGCCTGCACCCACTGCACGGTTTCTGGCGCATAGGCGCCGGCGCCGGCACAAAGCTCGCCCATCACGGCGCCGGCCTCCACCGAAGCCAGCTGGTCGCGGTCGCCCAGCAGCACCAGGCGCGCATCCGCTGGCAGCGCCTGGAGCAGCGCCGCCATCATCTCCAGGTGCACCATCGAGGCTTCGTCGACAAAGAGAAGGTCGACGTCCAGCGCGTTGGCCGCGTCATGCACGAAACGTTGTGTGCCGGGGCGCGTGCCCAGCAGGGCGCGCAGCGTGCGCGCGGGGGCCAGGGTGGCAGCCCAGGCGTCCAGCGGCAGCTGCAGCCCGGCTGGCTGTTGCAAGCCTTGCAAAGCAGCCACCATGGCCTGGCGCAAGCGCGCTGCGGCCTTGCCGGTGGGCGCGGCCAGCGCCACACGCAAGGGCTGGCGCCCGCTGTGCAGGGCCTGCTGCAACACCAGCAGCCGGGCCGCGGTGTAGGTCTTGCCGGTGCCCGGCCTGCCCGTGATGAGGCACAGCCGGCCGCGCAGCGCCAGCGCGCAGGCCACCTGCTGCCAGTCGGGTTCAGCGCCGGTGTGGCCCGCCATGTCACCGCCAGCCACGAACAGCTGGGCCAGCAGCGAACGCGCACGGGCCGGATCAACCTGCCCCTGCTCGTCTTCAAGCGGCAGCGCGCGTTGCCGCGCGTGCTTGGCAATCTGCGTCTCGTAGCCCCAGTAGCGGCGCAGGTAGAGGCTGCCGCCCTGCAGCACCAGCGGCGTGGCGCCGTGTGCGTCTGGTGGGTCTGGTGGGTCTGGTGGGTCGATCTCGATCACGCTGCTGCCGGCCCATGCAGCGCGCGCGGCACCGGCGTGCGCCGGCAAATGCGCCAACGCCGCCGCCACGGACGCATCGGCTTCGGGCGGCCAGGCCAGCCACGCCTGAGCGTCGGCGTGCAGCGCATGCAGCGGCAGGCAGCTGTGGCCCCGGCCTTCCAGCTGGGCCAGCCAGGCCGCGGCCAGCAGCAGGCCCGGCGGGGTGTTCGCATCCAGGCCATGCAGGAAGTTGACCAGCGCGATGTCGAGCGCGCGCAGCCAGCCGTTGCTGCGCCAGGCCTGCAGGGTCTGAAGCATCTCGGGGACGTTCATGCAACGCCTGCCACCGCAGTGGCCTGGGGCAGCTTCGCATCCAGGGCATCGATCAGCGCCAGCGGTGCGGGCAGGTGGTAGGCCCCGGCGCTGGCAGTGCCCACGCCGCGCAGGAAAAGATGCACCGCGCCCTGCAGCTGCAAGGCCGGGCGATAGGCAGCACCCAGCCGCGCGCGCAGCAGGCGATGCAGTGCCAGCAAGTACAGCGCGGCCTGCACGTCGTAGCGGTGTTCCAGCATCGCGGCTTCCATCGCCGCTGTCGTGTAGTCGGCATCTTGCGCGCCGAGCGCGTTGGACTTGTAGTCGAGCACGCCAAAACGCCCGTCTTGTTCGTAGACGAGGTCGACAAAGCCCATCAGCAGGCCGCGCAACTGGCGCTCCGCCAACGCCGGGCGTGCGGCCGGGCAGCAGGTGCTGGCGGCACAGCGCGTCGACGGCGCGCGCGTCCAGGCCGTCGCTGGGCAGCCAGAACTCCATCTCTGGCAGCGCGCGGTCCAGGCGCGATAGCGCCACACCCAGCGGTGGCAGCGGCGTGCTGCACACACGCCGCAGCCAGGCCAGCACGTCATCGGCCCGGTGGCCCCCAGCCCTGGCGTTCGCAGCGGCGCTGCAAGGCCTGCTGCAGAGCGGGCAAGTCGTCGAGCGCAAAGCCTTCGCCGGCCAGCCATTCAAGCTGGTCGTGCAGGAAGTTGCCGGCGAAGGCGCCCCGCGGGAAGCGGTGCCAGGGTTCCTCGCCCACATGGCGCGACGCAGCCGCGCCGCCTTGTCGCGGAACTGCTGCGCCTTCAGCCCCCGGCGGTTCGTCATCGCGCAGCATGCGCAGCGGGGTGTCGGCCAGGACGGCGGCATCGAAGCCGGCTGACGTGGCCGTGGCGTCGCGCACCAGGGCCGAGTAGCTGCTCACGGTCCAGAGACGGTCGAACACCGCGGCGTAAGCCAGCGCCGGGCGCAGCGGCGTCGTGGTGCCGCGCGCTTGAAGACGGGTGTTGGGGCTGGTGCGCGGCAGCTCGGCAGTATCACTCTCAGGCGCCACAAGCGGCGGCAAAACCTCGAGCGTCACTCCGCTCACTTCAGCCGCCAGCTGCGCCATCTCTGTGATCGCCTCATCGGGCGTGCGCGGCGCGGACCCCGAAACCAGGCTGCCCCAGGCGCTGCGGTGCCACACGCACGCCGGGTTCGGGCCGTGCTTCAGCACCGCGACGCCCACCCACAGCTGGTGGCGTGCACGCGTCAGCGCGACATAGAGCAAACGCACGTCTTCGCGCAGGCGCTCGGCGTCAGCGGCTTCGATCTCGGCGGCACCCGGCGCCAGGCACAGGCGGCGCCGGCCCTGGCCATCGGGCACAAGCACCGGCTCGCCCCTGCGGCCCGTCACCGGCCGGCAGTGCGTGGCGAAGGGCAGAAACACGAGCGGGTACTCCAGACCCTTGCTCTTGTGCACGGTGACCACCTTCACGAGGTCGGCGTCGCTCTCCAGGCGCAGCACCTGTTCTTCGCCGATGCCGCCGCCGCGGCCCGCCTCAGCCTCATCGATCTGCTGCGCCAGCCATCGCAGCAGCGCAGTTTCACCTTCCAGCGTGGCGCTGGCGGTCTGCAGCAGCTCTGCCAGGTGCAGCACGTTGGTCAGCCGCCGCTCACCCCCGTCAGCGGCCAGCCAGCGCGCGGGCAGCTTGAAGGCGTGCAGGGCCCGGCGCAACATGGGCAGCACGCCCTGCCCTTGCCACACGCGCTGCAACTCGGCCAGGGTGGCGCAGCGTGCGTCGAAGGCGGTGTCGTCGTTGGACAGTTGCAGCAGCTCAGTCAACTCCTGCCCCAGCAGCGCGGTGGCCAGTGCGGCGCGCGCCAGGCGCATGTTGCGCGGTGCGGCCACGGCCTGCAGCAGGCGAAGCAGGTCGGCGGCCTCTGCGCTGGCAAAGACGCTGTCCTTGTCCGACAGGTACACGGTGGCCACGCCGCGCTGATGCAGCGCCGCGCGCACGGCGGCGGCTTCTGTGCCGGTGCGCACCAGCACGGCGATGTCTGCCGGGCGCAGCCGTTGCAGGGCCTGGCCGGGGCGCGCGAAACCGGCGCCACGATCGTTCAGCATCGTCACGATGCGCTCGGCGCAGACGGCCGCCAGCAGCTCGCGGCTGTCGGCGTTGCTGCGCAGTTCGGCATCCAGGCAAAGCGCCAGCACCGGTGGATTGCCGGCGCTGGTGACGAAGTGCTCTTCGCGACCCTGGGCGGACGCGGGCAGGAAGGGCAGCTCGCCGGTATCACCGCCAAGGCCCGCGAAACCGTCGGCGCGGAAGAGAAACGCCCCCGCGCCTGGCCGCACTTCGGCGCGCTGGAAACAGCCATTCACCGCCGCCACCAGCGCCGCGCTCGAGCGGTGGTTGGTGCCCAGCACATGATGGCGCCCGGCGGTGGCGCGGCGCGCCTGCAGGTAGCTGTGGATGTCGGCGCCCCGGAAGCCGTAGATGGCCTGCTTGGGGTCGCCGATGAGCAGCAGGGCCTGCGCAGGCGGGGTGTCGCTGATGCGGTAAACGCGCTCGAAGATGCTCAGCTGCACCGGCGAGGTGTCCTGAAACTCATCCACCAGCGCCACAGGGTGCTGCGCCACGATGCGCTCGCGCAGGCGGCTTGCACGCTCACCCAGCGTGCTCTCGTCCAGCGCGTCGTTCAGGCGCCGCAGCATGTCGGCAAAGCCGAAACGGCCAGACTGATGCTTCAGTTGCTGCTTAGCGGGCTTCGACCAATGTGGCCGCGTGGACGCGCAAGGCCGCAGCAGCCGAAGGCACG
>JBBSCV010000352.1:0-4306 GCA_038249925.1 Burkholderiales bacterium | reverse complement strand
GGCAGCGGCTCGCAGAGTGGTGGCACCCTGAACGTGGCCGGACTTGCGTCGTTCAATGGCGCTTCGGCCATGGACCTCAACTACAGCCATGTCGTCAACCTCAACGGCAATGCCACGTGGTCGGCCGGCAATGGCCGCTTGATCGTCGGCTCTGCGTACAGCCAGGGCAGCACCAGCTACCCAGCAGCGCAACTCAACATCGCCGCTGGCACCACCTTCACCGACGCCGGCGCGGCCAGCGCCACGGGCTTCAAGACCTTGGGCCTGGGTGGGCCCGTCAACAACGGCACCTACCGCCGTGAAGGCCTGGGCCTGACCTTCATCGGCGGCTTCAGGAACGCTGGCCTGCTGGACTTGGCTGCCGGCACCGTGCAGGTGGATGCAGCCTTCCAAAACAGCGGCACGGTGCAAATTGCCTCGGGGGCGCTGCTCGCAGCCACCAGTGGCACATTCAACAACGCGGGCTTGATGCGGGGCCTGGGCACGGTCAAGACCCTCAACGCGAATACGGCGCTGACCAACGCTGGCACGCTCGACCCGGGCCTGGGCAACGCGCCCGGCACCTTGACCATCGACGGCGACTTGACGTTCACCGACAGCGCCGTGCTGCGCATCGAACTCGGCGCAGCAGGAGCTAGCGACCGCCTGGTGGTCACGGACCAGGTGCTGTGGAACGGCACTCTGGCATTGGCGGCAGGCGAGGGCTTCGCGCCGGCCGTCGGCGAAAGCTTTCTCATTGCCAGCTTTGCGCAGCGCTTGTCGGGCAGCACCTTCGACACCTTCACCTGGAGCGGCGCCGAGGGGTTGGTGTTCGCTTTGGATTACGGCAGCACCGACATCAGCGTGCGCGTCACCGCAGTGCCCGAGCCGGGCGCGTGGATGCTGATGCTGACGGGGGTGGCGGCACTGCTGCTGCGCGTGCGGCGCTTGCCGCGCGCCCCCACAGCGTGAGCCGCGTGGCACTTTGGCCGGCAACCCGTTTCGCCACGACGCTGAGCGTCCTCGCGCTGATGCTGGCCGGCTGCAAGACCCTCGATCTCGCAGCCCTGGGCGCTGCATCGAGCCCCTCGGTCAGCGCACAGACACCGCTGCAGCCTGTCGCACTGCGCGAAGCACTGCGCGCCGGCATGCTGACGGCGTCACCGCAGCGCCTGGGGGTGATGGACCCGGCCAGCAAACCGCCGCCTTCGCTGGAAGAGGAGGTGGCCGACGGGCGACGGCATTGCATCCCCGAGGTCATCAACTACAGCGGCCAGGACCTGTCCATGAACGCCGACGACCTGCGCCAGTTGCAGGGGGTGCTGACCAACGGCCGCACGCTGGACCGTGATCGACGCCAGTGGTTGTTCGAGATGCGGCGTGCGCGCACGCAGCAGGTGTTGGTGACGAACCCGTCCGATCCGGCCAACTTCGGGCAGCCACCCACGCTGGAGATGGAGCGCGGATCGAGCGCCGGCGTCGGACGGCCGCAGTGGGCCGAGGCGCCGCCGACGGCGCGTCAAGCTGCCGCAGCTTCCAGGCCGGGCGCAGCGAAACAGCGGCCGGTGACCCCCGAGTTGCGGTTGGCGCGGCAGCAGGTGGCACACAACCTGGCCGTGCTGGAGGCGCGCGACGCTGAGCTTGCGCAGCGTGAGCAGGCCTACGCGGCAGCCCTCGTGGGCGCGTGGGGCCGCATGAACCTGGCCTACTCCAGCCAGCCCAGCAACGCTTTCAGTCTCGAGCGGCTGGCCGGTATCGCGCACTTCCGCAAACACCAGGTGGGTACCTGTTTGAGCCTGCGCGGGCTTGTGGAAGGCGCTGGCGCCCAACAGCTGGCCAAGGCAGACGCCGACTTCACCGCCACCGCGTTGCGCACGGTGGCCCAGCACAAGGCCGCAGTGCTGGCCGCCCTGCGCGCGGCGCCCAGCAGCAGCGACCTCGAAACGCGCCTGGAGCAGCTGTTGCCCGAGGGGCCGGTGCGCGCGGCCGCGCTGGTGGACGCCGCCATCTCGGCAGGGCTGCAAAGCGCGCGCTCGGATGCGGCGACGCGCGATCGGCTTGCCGCAGCCGATGCCGAACGCCGGGCGCAAGCAGACCGTGCCGAAGCCGCCCGGGCCGAACGTGCGCGGCAACTGGCGCGCGTCAAGGAGAACCCGAGCCCGGGTGAAGGCTGGGTGCTGGAACTGCTGACCGGGTTCTACATGGAACAGCAGCAGCGACATTTCCGCCATGAGTTCAAGCGCATCAGCCCCAGCGCATATGCGGTGACCATGACGGTTCCCATTCTCGGCAAGATATTCGACTCGCGCCTTGATTTCTCGATCCATACGATGAGCTGCCAGCGCGCCGGCCGCCAGCATCGCTGCGACTTCACCTTCAGCCGCAGCCTGCCGCCCAATGCGCTGTCGATGGCCTTCGGCGACCCCGCCAAGGAACGCGTGACGGCGAACTTCGAATGGAACGAGCAGGGCCTCGTGTCCGAGGATCTGGCCCGCTGGGTGCGCAATGACGTCGAGGCGCAGGTGCAACGCATGGAAGCGCGCAGGCTGCAGCGCGAGGCCTGCGTCCGGCAGAACTCGTCGCCGCGCGGCAACGAGAACTCGAGCCAGGCCCGCTCGCGTGCGGAGCGGAACTGCCTGTGAGCGACGAGCATGGCGGCGCAGGTGCATCCATGCACTGACGGCGAGTGGCGCTGGCGGCGTCACCGTGCAGCGCCCTTTGAAACGCTCGGCGCGCCCGCAGCGACAATGCGCGCCCTGCAACCCGCGGCCGCGCCCCATGTCCAAGCTCTACTTCCGCTACGCGGCGATGAACGCCGGCAAGAGCACCGCGCTGTTGCAGGCCGCCTATAACTACGAAGAGCGCGGCATGCGCGTGCGGCTTTTCACTGCGGCGATGGACAACCGCACCGGCGTGGGCACGGTCGGCTCACGTCTGGGCCTGCAGCGACCGGTAGAGACCTTCGGCCCCGACACCGTCTTCGACCGCGAAGGCCTGGGCGCCGGCGTGGCCTGCGTGCTCATCGACGAGGCGCAGTTCCTCACGCCCGAACAGGTGCGGCAGCTGCACCGGCTGGCCCACCGCGGTGGCCCGCCCATCATTTGCTACGGGCTGCGCAGCGACTTCCGCGGCAGCGCCTTCCCCGGCGCGGCGGCGCTGCTGACACTGGCTGACGACCTGGAAGAGATGAAGACCATCTGCGCCTGCGCGCGCAAGGCCAGCATGAACCTGCGCGTCGACGACCAGGGCCTTCGCGTGAAGGAAGGCGAGCAGGTCGTCATCGGCGGCAATGAACGCTACCGCGCCGTCTGCCCGACCTGCTTCTATGCCGAAGACGAGGACGAGACGCTGGCCCCTGGCTTGTTCGGCTGACTGTTCGGCTGAATGTTCGGCTGACTGTCCGGCTGAGTGTTCAACTGGACATCAGGCGAGATCTTTGCCTGGGTCCCGGGCTTCAGCCCCGCGTGGCCATCAGCTGCCCCAGACGCACCGCGCCCCCTGGCGCCCAGGTCGGGTTGAACTGCAGCGGCCCCGGCGGAAGCAGCATCACCACCGTGCTGCCCAGCAGGAAGCGGCCCATCTCGGCGCCCTGTTCCAGACGGATGTCCTGATCGTCGTAGCGCCAGTCGCGCAGCGTGCCGGGCCGCGGCGGGTTCACCACGCCGTGCCACACGGTGGCCATGCTGCCCACGATGGTGGCGCCCACCAGCACGTTCACCCACACGCCGTGCGGGCCGTCGAAGACACACACCACACGCTCGTTGCGCGCGAAAAGCCCCGGCACACCGCGCGCGGTGGCCGGGTTCACGCTGAACAAGTCGCCGGGCACATGGGTCATGCGCAGCAGCCTGCCCGCGCAGGGCATGTGGATGCGGTGGTAGTCCTTGGGGCTGAGGTAGATCGTCGCGAAGTGGCCGCCGTGGAAGTGCGCGGCCAGTGCGCTGTCACCGCCCAGCAGCGCGGTGGCGGTGTAGTCGTGGCTCTTGGCGCGCAGGAAGGCCTGGAAGATGCTCTGGCCGCCCATGCGGCCGAACTGGCTGATGGCGCCGTCCACCGGGCACACCAGGTCAGCGGGCGCCAGCGGCCTTGCGCCGGGTTTCAGCGCGCGGGTGAAGAAGTCATTGAAGCTGGCGTAGCTGGCGGGGTCGGGGTTCGCAGCCTCGGTCATGTCGACGCCGTAACGCCGGATGAAGCGGCGGATGATGGCGGTGGTGAGCGGGCCGTCTTCACGCCGCGCCACCGCGCCGGCGAACTGCGTCAGCAGCTGCTTGGGCAGCAGATGCTGCGCTGCGACCGCCAAGCGCTCAGCCAGCGGCCTGTCATCTCT
>JBBSCV010000351.1:0-4323 GCA_038249925.1 Burkholderiales bacterium | reverse complement strand
TTCACGGTGCGTCGTCGAGTTCCCAGTCGACGGCAATGCGGCGAGCCGCGAGGTCAACGCCGTCGACATAGGCGTCGACGAAGGGAATCAGCACCTCGTCGGCCTCGGCCTGCGTACCGGCCGGCTGGATGCGCAGCACGCAATGCGGGCCGGTTTCGATGAGACCGATGACCTCGCCCAAGCCGACATCGGCGCGGTTGCACACCTGCAAGCCGATGAGATCGATCCAGTAGAACTCGCCCTCGTCGGGCTTTGGAAAGCTGGCGCGCGAGACGAAGATCGCGGCGCCTTTCAAGGCCTCGGCGGCGTTGCGGTCGCCCAGCTCTTGAGCGGTGGCGACCACGCCGTCGCCATGTTTCTTGGCTGTGACGATGCGCAGCGAACTCGGAAAAGCGGGCGCCTTGGTGCCCGCCGGTCGCG
Organism: Burkholderiales bacterium; assembly: GCA_038249925.1. Taxonomy (GTDB): domain Bacteria; phylum Pseudomonadota; class Gammaproteobacteria; order Burkholderiales; family Burkholderiaceae_C; genus Rubrivivax. The sequence continues at coordinate 3,903 of JBBSCV010000351.1, read as the reverse complement.
GGCCTTCGGGCTGGCGCAAGAACCAACGCTTGGAAGCAAACAGCGCTTGAGCGTCAGCGGCAAAGGGCTTGACCCGGATGCCACCCTTGATGCCCCAGGCGCCCATGACACGGCCCACTTCCACGGCATCGGTGGGGATGGGCGTCGCATCAGCGGCGCATCGCTCGTCGGGCGTGGCAGCAGCGGTTGAAGGGGCGGCCGCGTTCATGGCCGCGCCACTCAAACCGCCTTCTTGGCCTGGTCGACCAAGCGTGCCACGGTGGGTGACAGCTGCGCGCCGACACCGGTCCAGTGCGTCACGCGCTCCATCGCCACACGCAGTGGCTGCTCGCCGCCCGAGGCGACGGGGTTGTAGAAACCCACGCGCTCGATGAAGCGGCCGTCGCGGCGTTCACGCGAATCGGCAACGACGATGTTGAAGAAAGGGCGCTTCTTGGCGCCGCCACGGGCCAGACGGATCACGACCATGTGAGATTTCCTAAATGTGGATGTGGGCGAAACAGGTTCGGGGCGAACACGCCACGGGAGACACACCGGGCAGACCACCAATTCTGGCAAGCACGCGCCTGATCGTCGAATGAAGCCGTCGAATGACGTTCTCGAACGATGATCAGTCAGGTGCCAACCGCGGCCGGCGCCGTAGATACGCTGCCGTGTTGCCACTTGCAGCTCAACGCCGAAAACCGCGCATTATAAACTGCCCGGTTGCTTCAAGCCGAAGCTTCAGCACTGACCCCTGCCTGTGAGCTACAAATCCAAGACCCTCGCCACCTGGCTGGCCCTGCTGCTCGGCACATTGGGCGTGCACCGCCTGTACCTGCATGGTTGGCGAGACCGCTGGGCATGGCTGCACCCGCTGCCCACGCTGGTGGGCCTGGCCGGCGTGGTTCGCATGCAGAACCTGGGGCAAGACGACCGCACCGCCTGGCTGCTGATTCCGATTTTCGGGCTGATGGTCTCGATGGCGATGTTGACAGGCATCGTGTTTGCGCTGACACCCGACGAAGCCTGGGACGCCCGCCACAACCCTGGGCAGCGGGGCGCGGGCACGGGTTGGGGCCCGGTGCTCGGCGCCATCTTCGGCCTGCTGCTGGGCGGCATGGTTCTGACGGGCACCATCGCCTTCAGCGGCCAGAAATTTTTCGAGTGGCAGCTGGGCGGCTGAGCACCCCAGAAATCAAATACGGGCCACTGGCTGGTCAGCCGCAGCCTGAACCCAGGGCGCCAGATCACCCAGCAAAGGGTGATGCAGGCCCGGCGCCAGTTCCAGCAGTGGCAACAACACGAAAGCCCGCAGGTGCATGCGCGGGTGCGGCAGCGTGAGTGCGCTTTCCAGCGCGCTCGTCCGCACCACCCGCGTTCCGAACAGCAACAAGTCGAGGTCCAGGGTGCGCGGTGCGTTCGCGTAGGGGCGCTCGCGCCCATGCTGCAGTTCCAATGCGTGCAAGTGCGCCAGCAGCGCCTCAGGCTCGAGCGTGCATCTCAACTCGGCCACTGCGTTGAGGAAATCAGGGCCCTCTGCATCCACGGGCGCGGAACGATAGACAGGCGACAGTTGCAAGAGCTGGGTCTGCGGCAATGCGGCCAAACCTTGCACCGCCGCTTCGAGCGTCGCGCGCGCATCGCCCAGGTTGGCTCCCAGGCCGACGAAAACACGCTCCCCGGCGCTCATGCAGCCGGCGGAGGGCCCTCACCGCCGCCACCTTCGCTGCGTGCCCCGCCGGGGCGGCGACGGCGCCGGCGCCGCTTGCGCGGCGCGGCGCTGCCATCGGCCTCGGTGGCCGGTGGGCCGTCGGTCTCGCTGTCGCCATCGTCTTCACCGTCCACTGCGAGCGCCGCGGTGCCATCGGCCGGCGCGGCATCGTGCTCGCTGCGCGGCCCGCGCTTGCGCGCGGCAGGTGCGGGCTTCACGTCGCGCAGAAGCGCTTCGCGGTCTTCGTCGCTGCCGAGGTGGAAGTCTTCCCACCAGTCGGCCAGTTCTGGCGCCACTTCGCCGCAGTCCGAGCGCAGGCGCAAGAAGTCGTAGCCGGCGCGGAACCGCGGCTGTTGCGCCAGCGAGGCCGCACCGCTGGGCGTGCGGCGCTCGAACCGCGGCTGCATCAGCCACACCTCGCGCATGTCGGCAGCCAGCTTGCCGCGGCCCGAGATGTCACCGATGCGCGCATCGAACACGGCATCCACAGCCAGCTGCAAGGCCGGCGTGGGCGGCTCGCCAGCGGCGCGCAGCGTTGCCCAGCGCTCTTGCACGTCGTGCCACAGCATGCAGGCCAGCATGTAGCTCGGCACCACACTTCGCCCTTCCGCCACCCGCGTGTCGGTGTCTTGCAGCGCCATGCGCACGAACTTCTCGCGCACGGCGTTCGGCTTCTTCGGCGCCAGCGCGGCGTCCAGCACCGGGAAAATGCTCAAGTCGCCTCCAATGAGCCCGAACTCGCGCAGCTGCTCGATGCTGGCCAGCGCGTGGCCGGTCTGCATCAGCTTGACCATCTCGTCGAAGAGTCGCGATATCGGCACGTTGGCAAGCAGCGGCGCCATCTTCGCAATCGGCTTCAGCGTGGCGGGCTCCAGCTGAAAGCCCAGCTTGGCGGCAAACCGCACCACGCGGATGATTCGCACGGGGTCTTCGCGGTAACGCGTCTCGGCGTCGCCAATCATGCGCAGGCTGCGCGCGCGCACATCGGCCAGGCCGCCGTGGTAGTCGACCACGGTCTGCGTCACCGGGTCGTAGTACATCGCGTTGATGGTGAAGTCGCGCCGCGCGGCGTCTTCGATCTGCGGGCCCCAGACGTTGTCGCGCAGCACGCGGCCGGCTGCGTCCACCACGTGCTTCTTGTCGCTGGCTTCGCCCTTGCCGGGCTTCTCGGTGCCAGCCACCTGGTCGGTGGCTGCGGGGTCCATGTAGGCGCGGAAGGTGCTCACCTCGATGGTTTCGTGCTCGCGCCCGCGCCCGAACACCACATGCACCAGGCGAAAACGACGCCCGATGATGAAAGCGCGACGAAACAGCGCCTTCACCTGCTCGGGCGTCGCGTTGGTGGCGACGTCGAAGTCTTTCGGGCGCATGCCGACCAGCAAGTCACGCACCGCGCCGCCGACGATGTAGGTCTCGAAGCCGGCATCCTTCAGGGTCTTCACCACGCGCACGGCGTTGGCGTCGAGCAAGCTCGGGTCGATGCGGTGTTCCGAGGCCGCCACCTCGGTACGCGCGCCCAGCGGGATCTCGGGCTCGGCCTGGGCGGCGGGTGCAGCTGCGGGTGAAGGTGTGTCGCCTTGGCCGAGCAGGCGCTGGATGAATTTCTTGATCATGAGGAGAAGAGTTGCAGTACAGGCCAGCCGCGCTCGAGCGCGATGCGCTCAAGCCCGGGGCCGGGGTTGGTGGCCACGGGTTCGCTGACACATTCCAGCAGCGGCAGGTCGTTGGTGGAATCGCTGTAGAAGCTGCTGCGTTCGAAATCCGTCAGAGCCTGCCCACGCGCCGCCAGCCAAGCCTGCACCCGTGTGATCTTGCCTTCGCGGAACGAGGGTACGCCGTCGATGCGACCCGTGACCTGGCCTCGGGCGTCACGTTCCAGGTTTGTCGCGATGAGCTCATCAACCCCGAACAGCTGGGCGATGGGCCGCGTGACGAATTCGTTGGTCGCTGTCACCACCGCCACCAGGTCGCCGGCCTGCTGGTGGCGCTGCACCAGCGCCAGTGCCCGCGGGTGCAGCATGGGCCGCACGATGGTCTCGAGGAAACGTTCCGTCGCGTGCTGCAGTTCGGCTGCGCTGCGCCCGCGCCAGGGCGAAGTGGCGAATTCGACGTAAGCGTCGATGTCCAGCTTGCCGGCCAGATAGTCTTCGTAGAAAGCATCGTTGCGGCGGCTGAAGGTCGCAGCGTCGGCCCAGCCCAAGGTGATGATG
>JBBSCV010000350.1:0-4326 GCA_038249925.1 Burkholderiales bacterium | reverse complement strand
GCCACCAGCGTGCCCACCACCAGCACAGGCGCTGCAGAAGGGCCGCCAGCGGCCATGGGCCCGCGCGCCAGCAGCGCAAACACGGCGCCGCCGATGACGCTGGACACCAAGGCCGCCGGTATGCCCAGCGCAGCCGCTTGCGTGCCCAGGGCGGCAAAGGCCAGCAAGCCCATCGTCAGCGCGGGCGCCAGGCTGATCAGCATGCCGGCGACGCCGGCCTGCAATTCACGCCACGCGCTGCCCTGGCTCAACGGTGTTGGGTGGGCGGGTTGCGAGGGCATTGAACGGCGGTTGGCAGGCCATGGGCGAAGCCCGGGATGTTAGTGGCGGGCGCGGCCGTGCCTGCCTCGCAGATGCATGCGTGCTCAGGCCGCCCGCGCTGCGGCCAGCGCGTCGCCAAGCTCGCGCCGCGCAGCGGTCGCGCGCAAGAAATGCTCGCGCGACAACATCGCGCTGAAATGCTCGGCCAGTGCCTCCAGGTTCTGGCTGGCGGTGGCGAGCAGCTCAGGCGCACGGCGGTCGCCTTGTGGCGCCAGCACGCGATACAGCCGCATCGGGCCTTCGATGCAGTCGCGCCAGCCGCCCTGGGCGGCCACATCGGCCAGCACGGCCTCGGCCTCGGCCATGGCGGCCGTGCGGTCACCCATGGCGTGCAACGCAGAGGCCGCTGCACTGCAGAAAGACCAGACCTCGTTTTGATCGCGAAGTTTGGCAAACGCGTCGCGTGCAGCCCAGGCGTGTTCCAGCGCCTGGGGCCAACGGGCCTGTGCGGACGCGGACAGGTAGACACCGGCATGCGCATAAGCCTGCGCCCAGCGCTCGCCGGCCAGCTGGGCCAGTTGCAAAGCCTGCAGAGCGCGCTCTTCGGCTGCGCAGAATTCACCCAGCTCGAACAGCGTGAATGAGAGGTTGGCACAGGTATGGGCTTCCATCGCGCGGTGGCCGATGTCCTGGCACGCCAGCAGATTGCGCAGGTGCATGTCGCGCGCGGTCACGAAGTTGCCAAGCTCGTGCTCGCAGACGGCCAGGTTGCTCTGCACGGTGATGGCGCCGTGGCGGCTGCCCGCTGCGTTGTAGGCGACCATCGCGCGCTGAAAAGCGTGCTTTCCCAGCAGATCGGTGTGCGCCTTCAGCTGGGTCAGGCCGATGTTGTTGTGGATCGCGCCCTCGGTGTTTCGATCGCCAGCGGCTTGCGCGCACTGCAGGCCTTGTCGGGCGTGGACCAGCGCTTCATCGGAACGTTCCAAACGGCCGAGTGCCACGAACATCAGGTTGTGCACGCGTGCCGCCTCCGCCGGTGCGCGCCCTGCGGCCTGCGCCAGGCGCTGCGCGCCCATGGCCGCAGCGGCTTCGAAGCGTGCTTCCAGGCAGCAGCGCCACATCAGCTCAAAGGCCACACTCAGGCGCAGCACGTCGTCGTCCAGGCGGTCGGCCAGGCCGTCCAGGCTGGCGGCCTCGCTTTCATGGGCAGCGGCGTCGCCACCGCGCATGAGCACCTGCACACGCACGCGGCGCAGGCGGAACTGGCGGCGCAGATCGGTGCCGTCGTCCAGCGCCAGCGCGCGGTCGGCATGGGCCAGGGCGGCGCGGTCGGCCTGCCGGCGCGACGCGTCTTCGGCGGCCAGCATCCCGTAGTGCACGGCCTGGTCGGCGATGCCCGCCCGGTCGAAGTGTTCGGCGATCTGGCTCGCCAGTTCAGCCTCGCGCCCAAGGCTGCGGGCCTGCAGCCACAGCGCGGTCTGGCGGTGGCCTGCACGCTTGTCGGGCTTGAGCACGGTGCCGTAGGTCACCTGGTGCAGCAGGTGGTGGCGAAACGCGTATTCCTGCGTGCCTTCGAAGCTGCTGCTGGCTTGCGGCGAGGCCAGCTCGCGCTGGCTCAAAGCCGGCAGGTGCGCGGGCGCGCCAGGGTCGATGGCGGCGAGCGCCTCGTTCCAGAACTGCGCGCCCACCACGCTGGCCTGCTGCAGGCTCTGGCGTTCACCGGGCTTCAGGGCGTCCAGCGTGGCCTGCAACACCGCCACCAGCGTGGTGGGCACCTGCAGGGTCTGCAGTTGGCTGTCCTGAATCTGCCATTCGTCCGTTCGGTCCGATCCGTCCGACCCGTCCGTCTGCGTCTGGATGACGCCGGTGTCCACCAGCATCTGTACCAGCGCTTCCATGTAGTAGGGGTTGCCGGCGGCCTGCGCCGAGAGCAAGGCGTGCAGTTGCGGTGCCGGCTGGGACAGGCGCCGCAACAAAGCGCCGGCCAGTGTGTGGCGCGCGGGCTCGGCCAGCGGCGCCAGCACCAGGCGCTGGTGGGCCGGCCAGCTGCGGCCCCAGTCGGGCCGGCGCTGCAGCAGTTCGGGCCGGGCACCGCACAGCAGGACGATGGGCAAGCGCGGCCACCCAGCGCCCACAGCCACCAGGTGCTCGATGGCCTCCAGCGACTCGTCGTCAGCCCACTGCAGGTCGTCCAGCACCAGCACCAGGGGCTGCTGCACCGCTTGCAGCCGCAGGTACTGCGCCCAGGCGTGGAAGCCGCGGGCACGCAGCTGTTTGCCCTCGCGCAGGATGCCCGCGATGAAAGGGCTGGCGCTGTAGTCCAGGCCGATCAGCTGCCCGAGCATCGCCGTCTGCTCTTCAGCCGCTGCGCCGAAGATCGGCGCCAGGGCTGCTGCGAACTTCTGCTGCGCCTGCGCCTGCGTGTCGCTGTCCTTCACGCCGTGGTGCCAGAACAGCAGGTCGCGCAGCAGGCCACAGGGCTGGTTCAGACCTTGGGGGTGGCTGCTGGCGGACCAAAGCGCGGCGGCTGGCACGGGCGCCGGCGAATTGGCGGGCCAAGCGGCCATGGTTTCCGTCATGACTTCGGCCAACAGCCGGCTCTTGCCCAGCCCCGCCTCGCCCAGCACAGTGGCTGCACCCAGACCCCCGTGCGTGAAGACACGCGCCGTCAGTTCGCGCAGTTGCTTCAGTTCGGCGTCGCGGCCGACGAGCGCGCTGCCCGCGCCTTCCATCCCGTGCCGCAGGCCACGCGAGCGCCGCTCGCGTTCCCCCTGCACCAGGAAGGTCTGCAGCCGTTTCTGCAGGCCCTTGACCTGCAGCGGCGGCTGGGCCTGCACATCGAAGCGGCCCTGCACCTGGCGGTAGGTGTCGACGCTGATGCGCAGCGCGCCGGCCGGTGCCGTTTGCTCCATGCGCGCGGCGATGTTGACGGCCAGGCCGCGGATGGCGCTTTCGTCGCCGGAGCCGCCACCGCCACCGCCCAGCAGCACGTCGCCGGTGTGGATGCCGACGCGCACGTTGCAGCCGGCATGGCCGTAAGCGGCCTGCACCTCGTCACCGAGCGAGCGACCCAGTGCCAACAGGTTCAAGCCGCAGCGCACGGCGCGTTCAGCGTCGTCCTCGGCGGCTTCTTCAGAACCGAAGACACCCAGCACGCTGTCGCCGGCGTACTGCAAGACGCGGCCGCGGTGGGCCAGCACGAGGGTGGTGGCGCGCCGCAATGCACCGTCCATCACGGCACTGGTCTCCTCGGGGTCCAGGCGCTGAGTGAGCGTGGTGGAGCCGACCACGTCCAGGAACAGGATGCTGACCTGCTTGAGCGTCTGCACGGGTTCGGCTTCGGGTGCGGCCTCGGCTGCGGGCTTGCATTCAGCCCCCGGTACGGTGGTCCCGAGCAGCGCGCCCAGGCGCTCCAGCAAGGGCCTCAGTGCAGCATCGACCAGCGCATCGCCCAAGGCGGCGCGGCTGGACTGCAGCGCCGCGATGGCGGCTTCCAGGGGTTCGCGGGTGTCCGGTGGCGCACTCATGCATCCAGTTTAGGTGCGGGTGCGGCGCAAGGACGCAAAGCGGCAGATCCGCTCAGGGCGCGAACATGGCCTGCAAGGTCTGCAGCGTGGACGCCAGCGTGGACGGGCGCAGCGCACCCAAGCGCTTGACCAGACGCGCACGGTCCAGCGTGCGAATCTGGTCCAGAACGATCAGGCCCTGTTTGCCCTGAAATGTGAGCGGAATGCGAAAGTGCGCCGGCCGCGAGCCTGTGGTCATGGGCGCCACGATGACGGTGCGCAAATGGTCATTCATCTCGCCGGGCGAGACGACGACACAAGGGCGCGTCTTCTGAATCTCACTGCCCACGGTCGGGTCGAGTTGAGCCAGCCAGATGTCGCCGGTCTTCATCACCAGACCAGGTCCCGGTCGCCCTCATTGGCCAACTCAGGCCACACGAGCGCATCGCAACCGTCCTGCGCCACGCGCTGGGCGTCCTCGGCCCATCCTTCACGCGGGTTGCGCCGGATGGGCCGGATCTCGATCACGCCGTTTCGCACCTGCAGGTCGGCCGAACCT
>JBBSCV010000349.1:0-4351 GCA_038249925.1 Burkholderiales bacterium | reverse complement strand
CGCCGCTCGATGAACGAGATCAACATGGTGCCGTTCATCGATGTGATGCTGGTGCTGCTGATCATCTTCATGGTCACCGCGCCGATGATCACCACGGGAGTGGTCGACCTGCCGAGCGTGGGCAAGAGCCAGCAACGGGCGGGCACGGTCATCGAAGTCATCGTGGGCACCGACGAAAAGCTGCGCCTGCGTGTGGACCAGCAAGACCCGTTGAGCGTGACGCTGCCGCAGCTGGCCGCGCGCGTGCGCGAGAAGCAGGCCGGCAATGCAGAGACGCCGGTGGTCATCAGCGCCGACAAGAGCGTGCGCTACGAAAGCGTGGTGCGGGTGATGGACACGCTGCAGCGCGCGGGCGTGAAGCGCGTCGGGTTGTCGGTGAAACAAGGCGCCAGCTGAAGGCATGAGTGCAGCCGCCGCACTGGGGTCAGGCCCAGGCCCCGGACATGACGCGCTGCTGCCGCGCGCACCCGGCGGCAACGGCCCCGGCGCGGCACTGGCGCTGCTGGTGCATGCGGGGCTGGTGGCGGCGCTGACGGTCAGCGTCGACTGGCGCGCTCAGCCGCCCGACGTGGTGGCTGCCGAGCTCTGGGCCAGCGTGCCGCAGATCGCAGCACCGGCCGCCGTGCCGCCGCCGCCGCCGGCTGCGGAACCTTCGCCTGCACCTTCGCCCGCACCTTCGCCCGCACCCGCGCCTGCACCCCCACCCCCGCGCGCGGCGCCACAGCCGGCCGAGCCCGACATCGCCACAGAACGCGCCGAACGCCGCCGTGTTGAAGAGCGCCGCATGGCTGAGCTGGCGGCTGAAGAGAAAATTGCACGCGAGAAAGAACGCGCGAGCGAACGCCAGAAAGAGCGCGATCGCAAGCGGGCCGCCGAGACCGAACAACAGCGCGTGGCGGCAGAACGCCGTCGCGCCGACGAGCTAAAAAAGCAGCGCGAAACTGCTGCGGCCGAAGCGCGCGAAGCCAAGGCCAATGAAGCCAGGCTGGCCCAACAGCGCGAGGAGAACCTGCGCCGCATGATGGTTCAGGCCGGCGGCAGCACGGGCACCGGCCCCGCCACTTCCACAGGCACCGCCGCGCAGAGCGCCGCACCGACGGCAGCCTACAGCGGGCGGCTGGTGGCGTTGATACGCGGCAACCTCGTCTTCACCGGCACCTCGTCCGACAACAACGCCGCCGAAGTGGAGGTCAGCGCTGCGGCCAATGGCAACATCATTTCGCGCCGCCTGGTCAAAAGCAGCGGCCACAAGGACTGGGACGACGCCGTGCTGCGCGCCATCGACCGCACCGCCACCCTGCCGCGTGACGTGGACGGCCGGGTGCCGTCGCGGCTGATCATCAACTTCAGGCCGCGCGAGTAGTCGCTGCGGAATCACCGCCGGGGCTTGAGAAGCGCGCGATGAAGCCGCGGTCGATGCGGTCTTTCCACCACCAGGCCAGGCGCCCGAACGGCCATTCGCCCAGGCCCAGACCGCCCCACACCGTGATGGCGCTGCGCCCGCCGCAAGACAACAGGTTCAGCGTGCGCGCCTGCGGGGTGTAGGGCACGAGCGAGCCGCCCGCCACAAGCCGCTGCAGGTTCAGCGCCAGCGGCGGGCCGGCGCGCACCGCGTAGACGCCGCTCTTCGGGTGCGGCTGGTCTGCGCGCGTGGCCACGTCGCCAGCGGCGAACACCTCGGGGTGCGAGGTGCTCTGCAGCGTGGGCCCCGTCAACACGAAACCGCGCTGGCACAGCGCCAGGCCGCTGCCCGCCAGCCAGGGCGTGGGCTCGGTGCCGGTGGCGATGACGGGCGCATCGCAAGCCACCCGCGCACCGCTGGCCAGCACGACCGCGCCGGCATCTATAGCCGCAGCGCGTTCACGGAACACGGCCACACCAAACCGCGCCAGAGCGCGTGCACCGGCCTGCACCACGGCCGGCGGGTAGCCGGCCAGCGGTTCAGCGTCGCCGCTGACGAGTGCCACACGGCTGCCCGGCAGGCGGTGCTGCAGTGCCAGGGCGAGCTCGAAACCGGCTGCGCCACCACCCAGCACCACCACGTTCAGCGGCCGCTGCTGCGCCAGTGCGGCCAGGCGGGCCTGAAGGTCGACAAAAGGCTCGATGGGCCGCACGAAGAGGCCGTGTTCGCGTGCGCCCGGCAGGCTGTCGCGGCTTTGCACCGAGCCGGTGTCGAGCGACAACACGTCGTACTCGGCCGTGCGGCCATCGCCCATCTGAACGCAGCGCGCGGCGGCGTCCAGCGCGGTGGCCTGGCCATCGACCAGGCGCACACCCGCTGCGGCGGCCAGCGGCGCCAGCGCGATGCGGCACTGCTCGGCCGTGTAGTGGCCGGCCACCAGGCCCGGCACCATGCCCGAGTAGGTGAGCTCGCGGTAGGGCGTGAGCAACATCACCTCGGCGCCCACCAGCCGCTGCTGCGCCAGCGCACGCAGCACCAGCAGGTGGGCGTGGCCGCCGCCCAGCAGCAGCACACGCTTCATGGCGCGAAACGCAAGCCGGCGATGTGCGCCACCGACGTGGCGCCGGTGTTGTCGGCATCGGCGCCCACGAGCACCGCCGTCAAAGGCGGCAGCTGCTGCGCTTCGTCGCCGAAGGCACGGCGGAAGTCGGCCGCGATGTCGCGTGATTCTTCGAACCAGACGCCACTGGCATCGGCCGAAGTGCGCAGCACCACGTAGCGCACGCGCCGCGAAAACGCGTTGTCGATGAAGCTGCCGGCGGCCTCGGGCCCGCCCCACACCCAGCACAGGGTGGCGGCCGGCAGATTCTGCCCGGTGCGTGAGCGGGCCAGCCGCATCAGCGTGCGTTCACCGAAGGGCACCTGCGCCAGCGGCAGGTCGAAGCTCATGCAGACCTTGGCCGCAACGTCGTCGCCGGGCTTGCCGCGCAGGTCGGTGCCCGGGTTGGCCTGCTGAAGGCGCCAGGCCCATTGCAGTCGTGCCGGCGCGGCCACGCCAGGCAGCGCATGCAGCAGGTTGCCGTAGCTGGCTTGGGCGTCGAGCCGCAATGCGGCACGCTCGCCCACCGTCTCGGCGCTGTAACGCGTGACGGGTGGCTTCTGCCCGGGCAGATTGGCCACCTGCCAGCCGGCGCCCAAGCCGTTGCCAACCACCAGCGGCGGCAGTTGAAGTTGGGCCTGTGCCTGCGCTGAGGCAGCCGACGCAGCCAAGGCCGCCAATGCCACCAGGCCTGCAATCAGTGCTGTGCGCATGTCAACCTCGCCGCCAGGCATGAAACTTTTCCACCCAGCGCAGCAGCGCCAGCGGCTGGTGCGCGCGCTTCCATTCGCCGGCCGCGTACTTGTTGGCCTCGGCCATGGTCGGGTAGGTGTGGATGGTGCCGAGAATCTTGTTCAGCCCCAGGCCGTGCTTCATCGCCAGGATGTATTCGGCCAGCAAATCAGCCGCATGCGCGCCGACGATGGTCACGCCCAGTATCTTGTCCTTGCCCGGCACGGTGAGCACCTTCACCCAGCCATGGGCGGCGCTGTCGGCGATGGCACGGTCGAGGTCGTCGATGCCGTAGCGCGTGACCTCGAAATCCACCTTCTGCTCGCGCGCTTCCTGCTCGTTCAGGCCCACGCGCGCCACTTCGGGGTCGATGAAGGTGGCCCACGGGATGACGCTGTAGTCGGCCTTGAAACGTTTGAAGGTGCCGAAGAGCCCGTTCACCGCCGCATACCAGGCCTGGTGCGCGGCCACGTGGGTGAACTGGTAGGGCCCGGCCACGTCACCGGCGGCCAGGATGTTGGGGAAGAGGGTCTGCAGGTACTCGTCGGTGGCCACCGTGCGCTGCACCGGGATGCCGAGTTCTTCCAGCCCGAAGCCCGACAGGCGCGCCACGCGGCCCACGGCGCACAGCAGCACGTCGAAGGCGATGCGCTGTTCCTTGCCATGTGTTTCGACGACGACGAACTTCTCATCGCCCACCTTCTCGAAGCGCAGCGCCTTGTGGTCGGTGAGCACCTGCACGCCATCGGCTTCCAGCGCCTTGCGGGCAAAGGCAGAAACGTCCTCATCTTCACGCGACATGAGGCGCGGCCCCATTTCCACCTGCGTGACCTGGCTTCCGAGGCGCGCGAAACTCTGCGCCAGTTCGCAGCCGATGGGCCCGCCGCCCAGCACCAACAGGCGCGGCGGCAGTTCTCGCAGGCCCCAGAGCGTGTCGCTGGTGAGGTAGCCGCTGTCTTCGATGCCCGGCAGCGGCGGCACGAAGGGCCGTGCGCCGGTGGCGATGACGATGGCGCGTGTGCTGAGCACCTGCACACGGCCGTCTTCGCGCGTGATCTGCACATGCCAGGGGTCGAGAATCTTGGCCGTGCCGATCTGCACGTCCACGCCCAGCGAGT
>JBBSCV010000348.1:0-4365 GCA_038249925.1 Burkholderiales bacterium | reverse complement strand
GGCGTCGAGCAGGCGCAGTTCGTCGCGGCCGTCGACGTTGGCGACGAAGGCGAGTTGGCGGCCGTCGACGCTGGTGCTGCCCGAGCCGACGTCCCACGGGATGTCGCCCGACAGGCGCGTGATCTTGGGTGCAGCCAGGTCGACCAGGTCGACCCGCATCAGTTCGCGGAACTCGCTGGCGCGGTCGCTGGTGAAGTAGAGCGAGCGACCGTCGACAGACCAGCCGCCGACGAAGTGCGAGGCCTTCAGCGACTCGCCTGCAGCCGGCAGCAAACGCTTGCGCTGGCCGCTGGCGATGTCGATGAGCCACAGCTCCGACTCGGCGGCCGAGATGTAGCGTGTGATGGCGAGTTGTCGGTCGTCTGGCGACACCTGGCCGCGCGACCATCCGCCGCCGGGCAGTTCAGCCAGCACACGGGTCGGCGTCGAGCCCATCGGGTCCATCAGCGACAGCGTGGTGATGATCTCGCTGCGGCTGCTGCCAGCTGCCGTGCGGTCCAGCGGCAGCGAGCTCACCACCACCAGTGGCTGCGGCTTCTTCACCCAGCCCTGCAGCGCGTGGCGCTGGCCGTCGGGCGTGAACTGCGTGCTGGCGCGTGTCTCGGGGTCGAGGCGAAAGAGCTGGAAGGCTTCGTCACCGCCGCGGCCCCGTGCGAAGACGATGTAGCGGCCTTCGCCCGGTTCCCAGCGCGCCCCGGCCACGGGGTCGGCGCCGCCGGTCAGGGACTCCAGCGCCGCCATGGGTGCTCGCAGGCGGAAAAGTTGCGTGGTGCTGGCGCCGGGCACGCGGTGCGACACCAGCATCTCAAGGAGTGTGGGGTGCCAGTCGACGTGGCTGTGGCCGGCCACGCGCGTGTAGCGTTGTGCGGCGGCCAGTTGATCAGCGGGCAGCGCGGGCACGCCCTCGATGCGCATGTCCGGCGGCACCGCGAGCGCGGTGAGGGGCGGTGCGGCCTGCGCCATTGCAGGCGAGACTGAAGACGGCGTGGCGCAGCCCGCCAAAACGCCGATCGCCGCAAGTGCGGCGATCGGAAGAAGAATTCGCGGGTTGAAGGTCATGCCGGCATCGTAGCCGGCACGCTGAACCCCTGTGCCCAGGGCGCGCGTGGTCAGGTCATTTGTTCGATGCCTGCGATGGCCCAGGAGCGGCTGTCGTCGTGCGGCTTCACCAGGTGCCACACTTCGTTGAAGGCAACGGGTGCGCTGCCTTTCTCTTCGACCACCTGGCCGTGGAACCGCACGCTGACGATCTGACGGTCGGCCTCGTTGGCGACATCCAGCACGTCGGCCTCGACCTGTTGCACGTCGGTGTGCTGCGCTTCGCTGCCGCGCTCGAGGATGTCCATGCGCAGCGAGGCGAAGAGCTCGGGCGTCGTGAAGCGCTTCAGGTCGTCGAGGTCGGCGGTGTCGTGTGCGGCCTGCAGGCGGATGAAGATCATCTTGGCCGTGCGCGCAAAGCCTTCTGAATCGAAGGCTGCGGGCACGAAGGCGCCCGCCACGGCCGAGTTGCCGGCTGCCGCCCCGAACGTGCCGGCATCGCCAGTGGGCGTGGCTGAAGCGGCAGGCTCGTTGTAGGCCGTGCGCTGCATCGGCGCCGGCTCTTCGCGCGGCGTGGGCTGCCAGGAGGCTGACGGCGACACGTTGCCCGCACCCGCACCCGCCAGGGCCGGCGTGCGCACCATGCCGCCACCACCGAAACGGCGCATCAGGAAGCGCACCAGGAAGAAGGCAGCGACCGCCAGCAGGGCCATCATGAGGAAGTTGCCGAAGGCTTCGCCCATGCCCAGGTGGCTCATCAGCGCGGCAATGCCCAAACCGGCAGCGAGGCCGGCGATGGGGCCCATCCAGCTGCGCTTGGCGGCTGCCGCAGGCGCGGCGCCGGCGGTGGCCGCGGCGGTGTTCGCAGGCGCGGCCTGCTGGCCCTGCGCGGGCGTGGCAGGCTTGCCCGGTGTGGCGCCGGGCGCGGTGCGCGCCGGCATGTCACGCTGCATGCCCGACGACTTGCTGCCGCCCAGGCGCTTGGCCTCGGCGTTAAAAGGCATGCTCGTAGAAAACACGGCCACGGCCAGGGCGCCGATCAACCAGTTCTTCATGATGTTCCTCATCAGGCTTGCTAGAGAAAAAGGTGCCAGCCGGCCGCGCCGGTCCTGGCTCTTCGAACACGTGGAGTGTCAGGCAGCTTCAATTTGGAGGCCAAGAGCACGCTTGGAAGGCCTTGGTCGGGCTGCGGGCACCCCGCACCGCGACAGACCGTGCGCGGGTGCCGCATGCGCGCGCTGCCTGCGAGGCAGAATGCGGAGCAATGGAAACAACAGCAAGCATTTGTGTCGGCGTGCGCCGGGGCATACCCGCGTGCTTCCGTGCGGACATGCTTGCGAGCTTGCATGCCGTCGTGGCCGCAGTTGCTTCCCTGGCCGCTCTGTCAGCTCTGTCAGCTTTCTCGGCTCTGGCGGCAGGCCCTGTGCAGGCCCAGGGCGACCGCGCGTTCGAGCGTGACCTCTTCAAGACGCGCTTCGCGCAAGAGGTGAAGTTTCGCGCTGCCGCCATCCACGTGGCGTGGGGCGCTGAAGCCCTGTGCGATTCGACGACGCAGATCGAGCCCTTCGTGCTGCTGTCGGTGCATGCCATGCGGCGGCGCCTGGACGACAGGGACATGGCGCTGTTTCGCGAAGTCACCGGCATGGACGACAAGTGGCGCGTCGTCTGGGCCGACGAGGGTGCGCCGGAAGACCTGCACCTGCGCGACGCCGTCACGCATGTCAACGGCCGTCCGCTTCCCGGCGGTGGCACGCGTTTCGAGGTGGGTGCGCTGTTCCGCGGCGGCCAGATGATGTCCAACGACGATGGCGGTTTCTGGGACGCGATGCTCAAGGCGCGCAAGGAAGCCGGCGACGGCCTGCCGATGACCCTGACCCTGCTGGACGGCCGCAAGCTGGTGGTGGACACGCAGAAGGGTTGCGCCGGCAGCGTGACCGCCAGTTCCTTCGACAACGACCCCGACAGCTTCTGGCGCCAGGGCACGCAGCGCGCGAAGATTCCGGCCAACGCGATGATCGAAGCGCAGACGGCCGACGAATTTCGCTGGCTCGCCGCGTTCGGCACCTACTTTCAGGCCAGCCAGAGCGCCATCAAGGCCTCGCAGCGCAGCGAGGGCGTGAGCACCGGGTTCCTGGTGGGCAAGATCCTCGCCATTGCGGTGCCTGGCGCAGGCATGCTGCTGTCGGCGGCCGAAGCCCAGGCCGAGAGGGCCATCGCGGTGGACAGCATCGTCGGCAGTGCCGACCTGTTCGCCAACGAAGTGGTGGCGTCGTTGGGCGGCGACCCCTCGGCCGGCCTGCGGCTGACAGAGCGCCTGATGGCGCGCGGCGTCAAGGTCGACGCGGTGATGATGGACGACTTCCGCCGCTCCAATGCGGCCATCCACGCCAAGCAGATCAAGGCCATCCAGGCGACGCAGGCCGAGATGGAACGTGCCGAGTTGCGCGCACAGGAAGATGCCGAGCGACGCAAGCAGTTGCTGCTGCCGCCGCTGCTGAAGTAGCGCGGTGGCTCAGGCGCCCGCCAGGCGGCCTAGCCATTCGCGGATGGCGAAGCTGCTGTCTTCCAGGAAGCCGGCAGATGGCAACCAGTCGCGCGCCTGCAGCCGGCCAGGATACGGCAGCCCCATCGGCGCCGGCACGATGGCAAAACTGCTGCCTGCCGCCGCACGTTCGAAGTTCAGCAGTGCGCGCCGCATGTGGTAGTCGTGCGTGACCAGCACGATGCGTTCGATGCCCTGCGCCTTCAGCAAGGCCACGCTGCGCACGGCGTTCTCCCGCGTGTCTCGGCTCTCGCCTTCGGTCCAGCGCAAAGGGCGACCGAATTCGCGTTCAGCCACCCGCGCGGCGATTTCTGCCTCGCTCGGGCCATCGCGCGCGCCGTGGCCCACGCCACCGCTGAAGGCCACCGGGAGGTTGGTCTCGCGTCCCAGCCACAGGCCGTAGCGCAGACGGTCGACAGTGCGTGGGTGCAGCGTCGACATGCCGTACTCAGGCGCATAGGCGCGTCGCCCGCCGCCCAGCACCACGATGGCGGTCTTGGGCGCGCGTTTCAACTCGGTCAGCGCGGCTTCGGTCAGCGCTGGCGGTGGCTGGGTGAGCCCGCGAACCAGCATGCCGCTCACAGCGCTGGTGCAGGCCAGCCACAGGCTCACCACGCCCAGCAGGATCAACAGCCAGGCCAGCAGCCGCCGCCTGAACATCAGGCGTGCACCCACCAGCACCAGCAGCAGCATCGGCACCGGGGGCAGCAGCAGCGTGCTGGCCAACGGCTTCCAGCCTTCTATACCCAGGCTGAGAAAGAGCTCGTTCATCTCATGGGCCAGCG
>JBBSCV010000347.1:0-4389 GCA_038249925.1 Burkholderiales bacterium | reverse complement strand
CGCCGTCACGGGCAGCTGGGCGCCGTTTTTGCGCGCCTCGTCCAGCACCAGGCCGAGATCCTTGCGCATCCAGTCCACGGCAAAGCCGAAGTCGAACTTGCCCTCGGCCATGGTCTTGCCGCGGTTGTCCATCTGCCAGCTTTGCGCCGCGCCTTTGCCGATGACGTCCAGCACCAGCGGCATGTCCAGCCCGGCGCGTTGACCAAACGCGATGGCCTCGGCCAGGCCCTGCACCAGCCCTGCGATGGCCACCTGGTTCACCATCTTGGCCAGCTGGCCGGCACCGGCCTCGCCGATGCGCGTGACGGCCTTGGCGAAGTTCATTGCCACCGGTTTCATCGCGGCAAAGGCGTCGGCATCGCCGCCGCACATCACGGTCAGCGCGCCGTTCACCGCGCCGGCCTGGCCACCCGACACCGGGGCGTCGACGAAGTGCAGCCCCAGCACTTTCGCAGCAGCGAAGAGTTCGCGCGCTACTTCGGCCGAAGCCGTGGTGTGGTCGATGAAGACGGCCCCCGGCGCCATGCCTGCGAAGGCGCCGTCGGCGCCCAGGGTCACCGCGCGCAGGTCGTCGTCATTGCCGACGCAGGAAAAGACGAATTCGGCGTCGACTGCTGCTTCGCGCGGCGTTGCAGCCGCTTTGCCACCGTGTTCAGCCGCCCAGGCCTGCGCCTTGGCCCCCGTTCGGTTGTAGACAGTGACGCTGTGCCCGGCGCGTGCCAGGTGCCCAGCCATCGGATGCCCCATCACGCCCAAGCCGATAAAAGCGCAGCGGCGCGAAACTTGGTCTTCGTAGTCACGTTTGCTCATGACGCAATGCTGACACAGCCGCCGACCCAGCCCCATGCGCGGAACCGGCTCCGCCGGGCCGCTGCATGAGCCCCCCTGGGGGGTGGCGAGGACGCGAAGCGCCCGCAGCCTGGGGGCTCTGCTACACCACTTTCATGTGCTCAGTACCGACCGAAAGGTCAGAGTTGCGCGCACGCTGGCTCTTCAGCTTGATCTGCAGGCGCAGGTCGTTCACGCTGTCGGCATTGCGCAGTGCATCTTCGTAGCTGACGTCGCCGCCTTCGTACAGGTCGAACAGCGCCTGGTCGAAGGTCTGCATGCCGAGTTCTCGGCTGCGTTTCATCAGTTCCTTGATCTCGCTGACCTCGCCGCGGAAGATCAGGTCGCCGATCAAGGGCGTGTTCAACAAGATCTCCACCGCTGCCACACGCCCGCGGCCCTGTTCGCGGGGCAGCAGGCGCTGGCTGACCAAGGCCTTCAGGTTCAGCGACAAGTCCATCAGCAGCTGTTGCCGTCGCTCTTCGGGGAAGAAGTTGATGATGCGGTCGAGCGCCTGGTTCGAGCTGTTGGCGTGCAGCGTGGCCAGGCACAGGTGGCCCGTCTCGGCGAAGGCGATGGCGTGGTCCATGGTCTCGCGGTCGCGAATCTCGCCCATCAGGATGACGTCGGGTGCCTGGCGCAGCATGTTCTTCAGCGCGGCTTCCCAACTGTCGGTGTCGATGCCCAGTTCACGCTGCGTGACGATGCAGTTCTTGTGCGGGTGCACGAACTCCACCGGGTCTTCCACGGTGATGATGTGGCCGAAGCTGTGTTCGTTGCGGTGGTCGACGATGGCCGCGAGCGACGTGCTCTTGCCCGAGCCCGTGGCGCCGACGAAGATGACCAGGCCGCGCTTGCTCATGCTCACTTCTTTCAGCACCTTGGGCAGCGCCAGGCCGTCGATGGTAGGCACCGTGGCCGGGATGGTGCGAAACACCAGGCCCACGTGGCCCTGTTGAACGAACGCATTCACGCGGAAGCGCCCCACGCCCTGCGGGCTGATGGCGAAGTTGCATTCCTTCGTGCGTTCGAACTCGGCGCCCTGCTTGTCGTTCATCACCGCGCGGGTCAGCGCCAGCGTGTGCTGCCCCGTCAGCGGCTGCGGGCTGACCTTGGTGACCTTGCCGTCCACCTTGATGGCGGGCGGGAAGTCTGCGGTCAGGAACAGGTCGCTGCCGTTGCGGCTGACCATCAGCCGCAGCAGGTCGTTGACGAACTTGGATGCTTGATCACGTTCCATGGCGGGTCCTGTGTCTAGCCCGGGAAGTTTTCGGGGATTTTCGCTTTGCCGCGCGCCTCGGCCGGCGAAATGATGTTGCGCCGCACGAGGTCTGACAGGTTCTGGTCCAGAGTCTGCATGCCCAGGCTCTGGCCGGTCTGTATGGACGAGTACATCTGGGCGATCTTGTTCTCGCGGATCAGGTTCTTGATGGCCGAGGTGGCGACCATGATCTCGTGCGCCGCGACGCGGCCGCTGCCGTCTTTCAGCTTGCACAGCGACTGCGAGACCACGGCCACGAGCGATTCGCTCAGCATCGCGCGCACCATCTCTTTTTCAGCCGCGGGAAACACGTCGACGACGCGGTCGATGGTCTTGGCGGCACTGCTGGTGTGCAGCGTGCCGAAGACCAGGTGGCCGGTTTCAGCCGCGGTGAGTGCCAGGCGGATCGTCTCCAGATCGCGCATTTCACCCACCAGGATGGCGTCGGGGTCTTCACGCAGCGCGCTGCGCAGCGCGTTGGCAAAGCTCAGCGTGTGCGGGCCGACCTCGCGCTGGTTGACCAAACATTTTTTGCTCTCGTGCACGAACTCGATGGGGTCTTCCACCGTCAGCACGTGGCCGTATTCGTTCTCGTTGAGGTGGTTGACCATCGCCGCCAGCGTGGTGCTCTTGCCCGAGCCGGTGGGGCCGGTGCACAGCACCATGCCGCGCGGCTTGAGCGCCAGCTCGGCGAAGATCTTCGGCGCACCCAGCTGTTCCAGCGAGAGGATCTTGCTCGGGATGGTGCGGAATACCGCGCCCGCGCCTCTGTTCTGGTTGAAGGCATTCACGCGGAAACGCGCCAGGCCCTGAATCTCGAACGAGAAATCGCACTCCAGCGTGTCTTCGTAGTGCTTGCGCTGGGCGTCGTTCATGATGTCGTACACCATGTCGTGAACCGCCTTGTGGTCCAGCGCTTCGACGTTGATGCGGCGCACGTCGCCATGCACGCGAATCATCGGCGGCAAACCCGCCGAAAGGTGCAGGTCAGAGGCCTTGTTCTTGACCGAGAAGGCCAACAGCTGCGTGATGTCCATGGATGCGATTGGCGATTGGCGTGTGGTGTTGGGCGAGTGGCGTTCACCGCGACGCCCAAGCACGAGCGCTTAAGCTATCGCAAAGATTATGAGCAACATCGGAAGCAAGCTGCAAGAAGTGAAGCGGCGCATGGCAACGGCATGTACGGCCGCCGGGCGCAACGCGGAAATCCTCACGAGCGTGCCCGCTTTGTCGGCGCCCGCATCAGGGGCCGACCGGCTCAGCCTGCTGGCCGTGAGCAAGACCTTCGCGGCCGAGGCCGTGCGCGAAGCCCACGCCGCCGGCCAGCGCGCCTTCGGCGAAAACTACGTGCAGGAAGCCCTGGCCAAGATCGAGGCGCTGGCTGGTTTGCGCGCCGAACTGCAGTGGCACCTGATCGGGCCCTTGCAGAGCAACAAGACCCGCGCCGTGGCTGAGGCTTTCGACTGGGTGCACTCGGTGGACCGGCTGAAAGTGGCGCAGCGTCTGTCGGGGCAGCGCCCGGCAACGCTGGCGCCGCTGCAGGTTTGCCTGCAGGTGAACATCAGCGCAGAAGCCAGCAAGAGCGGCTTCATGGCCGCTGAGGTGCTGGCCGCCGCACAGTCCGTGGCCGCGCTGCCGCGCTTGCAACTGCGCGGGCTGATGGCAATTCCTGAACCTGCTGCCGACCCCGGCGCACAGCGCCTGCCGCACCGCGCGCTGCGTGAACTGCTGGCGGCGCTGAACGCGCAGGGCTTGCAGCTCGACACGCTGTCGATGGGCATGAGCGCCGACCTGGAAGCGGCCGTCGCTGAAGGCGCCACAATGGTGCGCGTGGGCACGGCCATCTTCGGCCCGCGCTGACGTTCTGGCGGCTGGGCGCTGCGCCCCCCTACACCGGCAGCAGGCTGCTGTTCTTCACCTCTTCCATCACCACGTAGGTGCGCGTCTCGCGCACGCCGGGCAGGGTCCAGATCACGCTGCCGATGAATTCGCGGTAGGCCGTCATGTCGGCCACGCGCGTTTTCAGCAGGTAGTCGAAACCGCCAGCCACCAGGTGCGCTTCCAGGATTTCGGGGCGCACCTGCACTGCGGCCTTGAAGACGTCCATCACGTCGTGCACGGTGCGGTCGAGCAAAATTTCCACGAACACCAGCAGCCCGGCGCCCAGCTTGGCCGGGTTCAGGCGCGCCTCGTAGCCCAGCACATAGCCGTCGCGGTGCAGGCGCTTCACGCGCTCCAGCACGGCGGTGGGCGAAAGGTGCACCTCTTCGGCCAGTTTCAGGTTGCTGATGCGCCCGTCG